>JAKFXU010000382.1 GCA_021731215.1 Rhodoferax sp. | reverse complement strand
CAAGACCGACGCGCTGATCAACGGCCAGTGGGTCAAGGGATCGAGTCGGTTTGACATCCTCGACCCCGCCACCGGTCACAAACTGGCCGACGTCGCCAACCTCGGGCCCGCAGACGCCGAAACGGCAATCGCGGCCGCCAATGCCGCCTGGCCGGCCTGGCGCAGCAAGACCGCCAAGGAGCGCAGCATCATCCTGCGCAAGTGGTTTGACCTGCTGATGGCCAATCAGGACGACCTGGGCCGCATCATGACCGCCGAACAGGGCAAGCCGTTCCCGGAGGCCAAGGGCGAAGTCGCCTATGGCGCCAGTTTTGTGGAGTGGTTTGCCGAGGAAGCCAAGCGCGTCAACGGCGAGACCCTGCCCCAGTTCGACAACAACCGCCGCCTGCTGGTGATCAAGCAGCCGATCGGCGTGTGCGCCGCCATCACGCCCTGGAACTTTCCGCTGGCCATGATCACGCGCAAGGTGGCGCCGGCGCTGGCGGCCGGCTGCACCGTGCTCATCAAGCCGGCCGAATTGACCCCGCTGACCGCGCTGGCGGCGGCCGAGCTGGCGCTGCGCGCCGGCATCCCGGCCGGGGTGCTGAACATGATCACGGCTGACAGCAATAACTCGATCGCCGTGGGCAAGGTGATTTGCGCCAGCGACGTGGTGCGCCACATCAGCTTCACCGGCTCGACCGAAGTCGGCCGCATCCTGATGGCGCAGTCGGCGCCCACCGTCAAGAAGATGTCGCTCGAATTGGGCGGCAATGCCCCCTTCATCGTGTTCGACGACGCCGACATCGACTCGGCGGTCGAAGGCGCCATGCTCAGCAAATACCGCAACGCCGGCCAGACCTGCGTCTGCGCCAACCGCTTTTACGTGCAGGACGGCGTCTACGAGCAATTCGTTGCCAAATTCGCGGCCAAGGTCAAGGCGCTCAAGGTCGGCAACGGCTTTGAAGAGGGCGTGCTGCAGGGCCCGCTGATCGAGGACGCCGCCGTTGACAAGGTCAGCCGCCATGTGGCCGACGCCGTGGCCAAGGGCGGCAAAGTGATGGCCGGTGGCAGCAAACTGCAGGGGCAGTTTTTTGAACCGACGGTCATTTCGGATGCCAGCGCCGACATGCTGTGCGCCAAGGAAGAAACCTTCGGCCCGTTCGCACCGGTGTTCCGCTTCAAGACCGAGCAGCAGGCCATTGATGCGGCCAACAACACCGAGTTCGGCCTGGCCAGCTACTTCTACAGCCGCGACGTCGGGCGCATTTTCCGCGTTAGCGAAGCGCTGGAGTACGGCATGGTCGGCATCAACGTCGGCATACTTGCGACAGAACATGTACCATTCGGCGGTGTCAAACAGTCGGGATTGGGCCGCGAGGGCTCGCACCACGGCATGGATGACTACGTCGAGATCAAGTACCTTTGCATTGGAGACATTCAAAAGTGAACACATCAATCAGCCGTAAAGCATTCCTGCGCGCCGCCGTATTGGCCCTCAGCGCCACCCTCACCCTGGGGGTGGCGGCGCAGACCGCCGCGCTGCCCAGAGCCAAAGTCATTTTTCAGGTCAGCGACGGTGATGCGGCCAAATGGAATTTGGCCCTCAACAACGCCAAAAACGTGCAGCAAGAGCTGGGTACCAGCAAAGTCGATATTGAAATCGTGGCTTATGGCCCCGGTATCGGCATGCTCAAAGCCGATGCCCCGATCAGCAACCGGGTAGCGGAAGCAGCCCAGTCCGGCATTCAGATGGTGGCCTGTGAAAACACCATGACGGTCCAAAAACTCAGCAAAGCCGATATGCATGCCGCCAGCAGCTATGTTCCGGCCGGGGTGGTGGCACTCATGAAACGTCAAGGCGAAGGCTGGGCCTACATTCGACCCTGATCTTCCTGTGACACGGTGAATGGAAGCCCGCCTGACGGGAGGCTTCTATAATATGAGATTCGCGGGTGTAGTTCAATGGCAGAACTTTTGCTTCCCAAGCAAATAGCGTGGGTTCGATTCCCATCACCCGCTCCATAGTTTCGCAAGCCCTTGCTTTGCTTGCGTTTCTTCTGAGGCGGACACCCCGCTCGCAGGTCTACTGCGAAAGTGGGGACCCACATGTCGGGTGCTCAATCCCTCTGTCACCCCCGAGTCTTGAGCGGCAGACGGCGGTGGCAATCTTGGTGGACGAAATCCAGTACCTTAGCCAAAAGGAGCTGGGTGCCCTCATCATGGCCATGCACAAGATGCAGCAGAAGCAATTGCCCCTGGTGCTGCTGGCCGCGGGCTTGCCGGCACTCCCTGGTATGGCTGGTGAGTCGAAGTCCTACGCCGAGCGATTGTTTAACTTTCCGGACATTGGGGCGCTGTCCGCGGTCGATGCGGCCAAGGCGCTGCGTGACCCTGCACGCAATGTCGGGGTTGAATTTGAGGATGATGCACTCATGGAGGTGTTCCGCCTGACCCATGGCTACCCTTATTTCATTCAAGAATGGGGTTACCAATCGTGGAATATGACCGCAGCGAGTCCTGTCACTTTGGACGTCGTCCAAAACGCGACACAAGAGGTGACCCGACGGCTGGACAAGAATTTCTTCCGGGTCCGGTATGACCGACTGACACCCGGCGAGAAAAACTTTCTGCGGGCGATGGCCCATCTTGGTCCTGGCAGTCATCGCACTGGTGATATTGCGACCGCCCTGAAAATGACAATAAAAGGCATTGGCCCCGTTCGCGCCAAGCTCATCAAAAAAGGAATGATTTACAGCCCGGCACACGGAGATATGGCGTTTACTGTGCCACTATTTGATGAATTCATGATCCGTGCGATTCCCGAATTTACGCCCGGCTAAAGACACAGGAGGCATGGACTTCCGCATCGCAGACACCCGTCAGATTCCCTGGTTAACGTCTCTATATTCCCAATTGCACGGCTTTAATTTCCCCGATTCTCGTTCATATATTCCCAACTGCACGGTACCATGTACGGCCATGAATGCCCCATCCCCCCTCTTTCCACGGCTCATTCAAGCGCGCGTTGCCGAGACCCTGACAGACACGCCGATCGTGCTGATCGCCGGTCCACGGCAGGCTGGCAAGACCACATTGGTACGCCAAATGGCCGACCAAGGGCTGCGCTACCTCACGCTTGACGATGAACTGACTCAATTGGCTGCGAAGGAGGACCCGGTCGGGATGATTCGCAGCCTGGATCGGGCCATCATTGATGAAATCCAGCGCGCCCCGCAGTTCCTGCTGGCAATAAAAAAAAACCATTGATGAGGATCGGCGCCCCGGGCGCTTCCTGCTGACCGGGTCGGCCAATCTGATGGCCCTGCCCACCGTCGCCGATTCGCTGGCCGGACGAATGGAAACCCTGACCTTGCTGCCTCTGTCGCAAAGCGAAATGCATGGCACCACGCTTAACTGGCTGGACCCCCGAGTTCGACACTTTGCGCCGCCAAATCGCCCATCCTTTCAATAAAAACAAGGACTTAGCGGCGTAATTTGAATTTTCTGTGGTGGCACGTTTTTGGTTTAAATATGGCTATATGCACTATTACATTGATGTGATAGAGTGGCGGCATGTTTGTCAAGGTCACCACCTCCGGTCCCCGGCGCTACGTCCAGTTGGTCGAGTCCTACCGGGATGAGGCTGGACGCGTCAAGAAACGCACGGTGGCCACGCTGGGGCGGCTGGATCAACTCACCGGCGAGCTCGACTCTGTCATTGATGGCCTGCTCAAGGTGTCAGGCCGTAAGCCGGCCCGCGCCCAAGCGGTGGCTCCTGCTGCCGCCATCTCAGCGTCGTGCCTCTCGTTCGAGTCCGCCCGCGCCTTGGGCAACGTGTGGGCTCTGACCGAACTGTGGAAAGAGCTGGGCTTCTCGGATTTGCGCCGGGCTTTTCGACGCACCCGCCACACCATCGATGTCGAGGCCCTCATCCGTATCATGGCACTCAATCGCCTGTGTGACCCCGACTCCAAGCTGGGCGTCTTGCGCTGGCTGCAAACGGTAGCCTTACCTGATATCGAAGTGAAAGCGCTCACCCATCAGCAGTTGTTGCGCAGCATGGATGCGCTGATGGATAACCAGGATGCTGTGGACGGCGTGATCGCCACTTTACTGCGCCCACTGGTTGACCAGGACCTCTCGATGGCGTTCTACGACATGACCACCATCCGCGCAGAAGGGCTGACCACCATGGAGGGGGACGTGCGCAAGTTCGGCATGGCCAAGGAGGGGCTGATTGCCCGTCAGTTCATGCTGGGCGTGGTGCAAACAGCCGACGGCTTACCCATTTATCACGAGGTCTTTGATGGCAACACAGCAGAAACGAAGACCTTGCTGCCGATCCTCAAAAAGGTGATGGAGCGCTTTCCTGATCTGCGCCGACTGATTCTGGTGGCCGACCGAGGCTTGCTCAGTTTGGACAACCTGGCGGCGCTACAGGCGATCCGCTTGAGCCCCGGTAAAAGCCAAGGCAAGAGTCAAGGGCCGGGCCAGCGCCAAGCGCTGGAATTCATCATCGCCGTGCCGGGTCGGCGCTATAACGAGTTTGCTGCATTGCTGGGCGATTTCCAACAGAAGTGTGCGCAGGCCAGCACCGAGATCACCGGCGAAGTGGCCTGGAATGGCCTGCGTCTGGTGGTTGCGCACGATCCGGCCACGGCGCTTGAACAGCAGCAAAAACGCAGGGCTCAGATGGCTGAGTTGCAAGCCCAAGCCAAGGGCTGGGCGGGCAAGCTCGACGAGCAGGATCAGGGCCAAAAAAAGAAGGGGCGCAAGCTCTCGGACAGTGGCGCCAAGGCGCGTTTCTACCACGCAGTATGCGAAGCCCATTTGGGCAAGATTCTCAAGCTGGATATGAAGGCTGAGTTGTTTAGCTACGCCATTGAGGAGGATGCTTTGCGACTGGCCGAGCTGATGGATGGCAAGCTTTTGGTGGTGACCAATGTGCCGGACATGGAAAGCGACAAAGTCATTGAACGCTACAAGTCACTGGCCGACATTGAGCGCGGCTTCAAGGTCCTGAAATCTGAACTGGAGATTGGGCCGGTTTATCACCGCCTGCCCGAGCGCATTCGGGCCCATGCGTCGATCTGCTTTATGGCGCTGATCCTGCACCGCGTGATGCGCATGCGTTTGCGCGCGGGCAACACGGCAATCACGCCGGAGCGGGCGCTGCAATCTTTGAACCTAGAAACCGCAGTTGACCGCTTCGTTTCGCTTGGCACACCGCATGAACGCTCACTTCTGTACCCACGCACGAGTTCGCCTTTTGGGTGACAGCGCTACGCTTCCCGTTGGGCCGCCCTTGGGCGCTCTGGCGGCGTTGCTCCGCCTTGCGGGCAGTAGCCCGCCGCGTTGTCACGCCTTGCCAGAACACCCCATGACGACCCACTCGGGCACGTCCAACTGCGGTTTCTAGGTTGAAACGCATCCAGCATCACCGGGTGTCCATCAACGGCGCGCCGCCGCTGGCTGGCGTGTCTTCGATGACGACCGAACATAGCGAAATGCTCAAAGCACTGAAGATCAAAACGCCAAGTCAATCACAGCAACTTAGCCTGTTGTAGGGGCACGTTTTGAACTCGGAGTCAATGAAATCATAGACTTACGTCAGTAACTGTCGAACTCGGGGGGTCTGCTCCATGAGCTGGCGCTCGGAGCGGATGCTGTAGAACACTTGCAGGAGCATGGCGCGCAGGAGCTTCTCGGGCGCGATGCTGGGGCGTCCACCTTTGATGTCGGCCTCGTACATGCCTGAGAAGAGAACGTCCATCTTCACCAAAGCGGCATTGACCATCTGCCGGATGGGGCGCAAGGGATGGTCGGCTGGCACGAAATCCTCCAGCTTTTGCATGGTGAATAGGCTTTCGGTGAAGGTGTCGGCTCCGCGCATGAAGTTGGCTCAGGTTGGATCAGTGAGTCGGTATCGATTTAACGTTTGATGGGTGGGCTGCGTGGACCGGTTGGGAGTATTTCAGCAGCCTGTTAATGGCACCGGTAATACCGGTGATAACCTGATCACAGGCAATGGCGCCAGCAATATTCTCGACGGCGGCGCCGGAACCGACATCCTTGTGGGTGGCACTGGCAACGACACCTACCGGCTTGGCCGCGGCTATGGTGCGGACAGCATCACGGAGAACGACGCCACCGCAGGCAACACCGATGTGCTGCAGTTCCTCAACGGCATTGCTGCCGACCAGATATGGCTGCGCCAGGTCTCCAGCAACCTGGAGGTGAGCATCATCGGCACCACGGATACGGCCACGTTGACCAACTGGTACTTGGGCAGCCAGTACCACGTAGAGCAGTTCAAGACCAGTGACGGCAAGACGCTACTGGACAGCCAGGTACAAAACCTGGTGGACGCTATGGCGGCGTTCTCGCCACCGGCGGCCGGCCAGACCACACTGGCGGCCAACTATGCGGCAGCCTTGAATCCGGTGATTGTGGCGAACTGGCAATAGGCTGGTGGCACTGGCTTTTAAAGTGAAAGAACTCAACCTCCAGACAAGCGAACTCCCTCTCATGTGCATACCGGGCGTTTCGTGCGGGTGCTGCAGATTCTCCAGCAGGGTGAATCTGACGCAATCGTCCTTTCACAGCCAATTGACACAATCACTGATCCCCCCGGTTGCCCCAGCGGCCGATCACAGCGCCTGCGCCAGCCGGGCAATCCCCTCTTCAATCTTCTCCAAGCCCACGGTCGCAAAGCTCAGGCGCAGGGTGGACAGATCGGGGTCGTGCGCGAAGAACGGCGCACCGGGCACAAAGGCCACACCCTGCTCGATCGCGCGTTTGGCAAAGTCCGGGGCCGACGCATTTTTGCCATCGGCGCCGGTCAACCGGGCCCAGAAGAACATGCCGCCCTGGGGCGGGTTGAACTCGATTGCGCTACCCAGTTCCCGGCGCAAGGCGGCGGCCATGACGCGTGCGCGCTCGGCATAGGTTTGGCGCACCACCGTCAACGCCGCGTCGAGCCGATTGAGCGTGAGGTAGTGCGCGGCAATGGCCTGCGTCAGGTTGCTGGTGTGGGCGTCGCTGAACTGTTTGCACATGGTGGCGTTGGCCAGCAGGGCCGGCGGCGCAATCAGCCAGCCCACGCGCAGCCCTGGCGACAGGATTTTGCTGAAAGAGCCGCAATGGGCCAGCCAGTCGCGGCTGCCGTCCACGTGCTGGCTCAAGGCCAACAGACTGGGCGGTGGCGGCTGGTCAAAATACAACTCGCCATAGGGGTCGTCTTCCACGATCCTGATCGTGGAAGACGACCC
>JAKFXU010000010.1 GCA_021731215.1 Rhodoferax sp. | reverse complement strand
AGCTAGCCCCCACGACCGGGTGGGACAGCAGGGTTTCCTTGCTCCCGATGTCCAGCAGCGCATGCACCAGTCCGCTGTCGCGCACATAGACCTTGGGCGACTTGACCAGTCTTTTGCCAATGTTGGCGTGCCAAGGCGGCAGGCGGCGCACCAACAGCAGGTCGCATAGCAGGTCAATGTAGCTTTGGGCCGTTTTCGCATCGATGCCCAGGTTGCGTGCGAGTTGGGCCACGTTCAGCAGACCACTTTGGTGGTGCGCCAGCATGGTCCAGAAGCGGCGCAAGGTTTGGGCCGCAATGCGGGGCCCGAATTGCGCAATATCTCGCTCCAAATAGGTGCGAATGAAATTCTGCCGCCAACGCAGGCTGCGCGCCTCGCCAGGGGCTGTCAGGCTTTCAGGAAAGCCGCCGCGCAGCCAGAGTGTGTCGGTGTTGTCAGGTCCGGTCTCCAGGACGTTGAGCGGCACCAGTTCGAGATAGGCGATGCGGCCGGCCAGCGTTTCGCCCGATTGTTGCAATAGGTCAAGTGAGGCCGAGCCCAGCAGCAGGTACAGGGCCGACCGCTTGCCGTTGCGCCGGGCCTGGTCGATCAGTCCGCGCAGGACGGGAAACAGGCCAGGGGCGCGGTGTACCTCGTCAAGAATTACCAGCTTGTCCAGATGGTCCGCAAGGTAGAGCTCGGGTTGCGCCAGCTTGGCCAGGTCGCGTTCCGACTCGAGGTCAAGGTACACGCTGGGGATGGTTTGGGACACTTCCAGGGCTAGCGTGGTTTTGCCAACCTGGCGCGGCCCGAGCAGGGCGACTGCGGGGGTGTGTTGAATTTCTTCGGCTAGTGGTGAGAGCAGGTGGCGTTGAAGCATCATTGCAATTATGGAGTTTCATTCCATTATTTGCAATGATAAATGGGGGAGGTTGATGGCATTGGGGGCGCTGGCGGTCGCTCACACCCCGCGCGCTCGATCCGCCTTGAACTGCGTCACAAAAGCGCCAAAATGCCCGCCGTCCAGCGCCGCGCGCACTTCGCGCATCAGGTTCAGGTAGTAATGCAGGTTGTGAATACTGGCCAGCATCGGGCCGAGCATTTCGCCGCAGCGGTCCAGGTGGTGCTGGTAGGCGCGGCTGAAACCGTCGCGCCCGCCTTGCGCGTAAGGTACGCCCGAGGCACCAGCGCAGGCATGGCAGGTGCAGGTCTCATCAAGCGGACGTTCATCCACTTTGTGGCGCGCATTGCGGATTTTCAGGTCGCCAAAGCGGGTGAACAGCGTGCCGTTGCGCGCGTTGCGCGTGGGCATGACGCAGTCGAACATGTCCACCCCCTGCGCCACGCCTTCGACCAAGTCCTCCGGCGTGCCGACACCCATCAGGTAGCGCGGCTTGTCGGCCGGCAGGCGGTGCGGCGTGTGCGCCATGATGCGCAGCATCTCGTCCTTCGGTTCGCCCACGCTGACGCCACCGACGGCGTAGCCGGGAAAGTCGAGTTCGACCAATTGCTCCAGCGACTCTTGCCGCAGGTGCTCGAACATGCCGCCCTGCACGATGCCGAACAAGGCGTTGGGGTTTTCCAGCCGGTCAAATTCGGTCTGGCAGCGTTTGGCCCAGCGCAGGCTCAGTTCCATGGAATAGCGTGCCTCGGCCTCGGTGGTGAGCTGGCCCTTGGTTTTGGGTTCGACTGAAATGTAGGGCGTGCATTCGTCGAACTGCATGACGATGTCGCTGTTGAGCACGGTCTGGATCTGCATCGAGATCTCGGGCGTCAAAAACAGCTTGTCGCCGTTCACGGGCGAGGAGAACTTCACGCCTTCCTCGGCAATCTTGCGCATCTCGCCCAGGCTCCAGACCTGAAAGCCGCCCGAGTCGGTCAGGATCGGTTTGTCCCATTTCTCGAACTGGTGCAGGCCGCCGAACTGCGCCAGCACGTCGAGCCCGGGGCGCATCCACAAATGGAAGGTGTTGCCCAGGATGATTTGCGCGCCCATCTCTTCCAAGCTGCGCGGCAGCACGCCCTTGACCGTGCCGTAGGTGCCTACCGGCATGAAGATCGGGGTTTGCACCACGCCATGATTCAGGGTGAGCTGGCCGCGCCGGGCGTGCGAGCCGCGGTAGGCGCCCGCGGATGTGGGGCGGGCGGTGTCGGTGTGGAGCAGTTCAAATTGGAGCATGGGCGCTATTGTCTTGCATGCCCGCAGCGTCCGTCACAGATCAAAATGCTGCCGCATGCGGTCTTCCAACAGTTGCCGGGCATCGGCCTCAGAACTGTTGGCCAGGCGATCGAAGGTCTGGCGCGCCATCGGTCGAAACGCGGCCATGACGGCCGGGTCGAAATGGCTGCCCGTGTCTTTTTCGAGGATCGCCATCGCGGTATCAAAGCCCATGGGCTCCTTGTACGGGCGTTTCGAGCACAGCGCATCAAAGACATCGGCCACCGCAAAAATGCGCGCCGCCAGCGGTATTTCCTCGCCTGTGAGCCGACGCGGATAGCCGCTGCCATTCCATTTTTCGTGATGGGCGGCGACCACGGCATGGGCACCATCGAGCCAGCCCATGCCGATGACGATTTCCTCCCCTTGTGCGACGTGGGTGCGCATGATGACCAACTCCGCATCGTCGAGCTTGCCGGGCTTGAGCAGAATGGCGTCGGGAATCCCGATTTTTCCCACATCGTGCAAAAAGCTGCCCGCAATCAGCGCTTGCATCGCACTTCCGGTGATGCCCATGCGCTCGGCAATGCTTGCGCTAATCCATGCGACCCGGTAATTGTGGGCGCCGGTATCGGAGTCCCGTTTGGCAATGGCGCGACCGAGCGCCTCCATCATCGAAATGTGGGAGTCAAGTACCTCGCGCGCTTTGCGTTCGTTGTCCGCCGACAGATACACCACCACCGGATAGAGCACAGCGCCGCAGAGCAAAGATGCCAGGCCGACCATCAAGGCCACTGTCAGGGAGCTGGCCAAGATTTGCGCCCGTTGCCAGGCCGGCACAATGCGTACCCCCTCAAAATAGCCCGTAATGGGCAAGCTCATGTCGGTGGCGGAAACGCGCAGTGGCACGAACACCCGCAAGACCCAGAGATCGCTGGAAAGCTTCAGGCTTTCATACGAGGCGGCCACGTAGTTTGGCGCGCCATGTATTGGCAAAGACGACTCCACTGCGGCACCCTCTTTGGTCAGCGATTCGGCCAGCTTGCGACCCTGGCTGTCGTAGATTTCGACGACGTCAAACAAGCCGCCGGTGATGGTTTTCGCAGCCAGGGTGGCGTGCTCAGTGGCGCTCGGGCCGCTCAGATTGATCGCTTCAAAGTGATACAGCAGCCGTCTTGACTCTTCGATGGCCAGGGAAACGATGCTTTCCTGCGCATTTTCACGCTCCACAAACCAGGCCACCGGGCTGGCCAAAGATGCCAGACCGATGCTGACAGCCGCGATGCGAATCATGCTGCGCTTTTGGAAGGTGTTCATCGTCTTGATGTGTACGGCGTGTTATTTTATTGCTTTCTTTCAGATTTGCAGTGCAACGCTTTACTATTAAAATAGCTTTACTTTATCTTTTGTAAAGGATTGATCATGCGATCTGAGGCCATCGTTTCCAGCAAAGGGCAAGTCACTTTGCCGGCCGCCATGCGCGCCAAGCTTGGCATTGGGCCGGGCTCCCACATTCACTTTGAACTGCGCGGGCAGGAGTTGGTGATCAAGCCAGAATTGCCCATGAGTGCGTATTACGGCATGCTCAAGGGCTACAACCTTGATCCGGCCGATCTGGAAATTCCCAAAGAGCCGGATCGGGAGTTCGAATGAATGTCGTCGATTCTTCTGGCTGGATTGAGTTTTTCCTCGCTGGCCCCAGCGGCCCCTTGTTCAAGCCGGTGATCGAGCAGCGCGACAAGCTGTTGGTGCCAGTCATCGCGCTGTACGAAGTTCACAAAATCCTCAGCCGCAAGATGCCTGCTGACGTGGTGGCATCGTGTCTGGATGCCATGCGCCTGGGCTGCGTGCTGGAGCTGACCGACCGCCGCGCCATTGCCGCCGCCGATATCGCGCTTCGCCACCGCCTGGCAATGGCCGATGCGGTGATGTACAGCCTGGCGCTGGAACACAAAGCCACTTTCTGGACGCAGGACATGGACTATCAGGGCTTGCCCGGCGTCAACTTTTTCCCGAAACCCTGACTTGCTCAAGCCTCAACAGCATCGCGTCGCCGTAGCTGAAAAATCGGTACTGTTGATGGATGGCATGGGCGTACAGCGCCATGATGTGCTGGTAGCCTGCAAACGCGCTGACCAGCATCATCAGGGTCGATTTGGGCAGGTGAAAGTTGGTGATCAGCAGGTCCACCAGCTTGAACTCAAAGCCCGGCGTGATGAAGATTTGCGTGTCGCCCGTCACCTGCCCGGTTTGCGCCCAGGCTTCCAGCGTGCGCACGGTGGTGGTGCCTACCGCCACGATGCGGCCACCGCGGGCGCGGCAGGCGGCAACCGCCTGCCGCGTGGCCAGCGGCACGTCGTACCACTCGCTGTGCATCTGGTGCTCGGCCAGGTTCTCGGTTTTGATCGGCTGGAAGGTGCCCGCGCCCACATGCAGGGTAACGTGGGCACGTTGCACGCCGCTGGCGTCGATGGCGTCCAGCAGCGCGTCATCAAAATGCAGCGCGGCGGTCGGGGCCGCCACGGCGCCTGGGTTCTTGGCAAACACGGTCTGGTAGCGCGCGGCGTCCTGGGCCGAATCGCGGTGGCTGATGTAGGGCGGCAGCGGCACGTGGCCGTGGCGTTCCATCAGGGTGTAAGGGTCGTCCCCGGCGTCGTTGGACAGCACAAAGCGGAACAGGGCGCCGTCGGCATCGGGCCAGCGGCCCAGCAGCGTGGCGCGCAGGCCGTCGTTCGCAGCGGGCGCACCGGTCAAGGCCAGCGTGGTGCCGACCTCGGGTTTCTTGCTCACCCGCATGTGGGCCGCCACCTGGTTGCCGCCCAGCACCCGCTCAATCAGCAACTCGAGCTTGCCGCCGGTGGGCTTTTCGCCAAACAGGCGCGCCTTGATCACCTTGGTGTCGTTGAACACCAGCAGGTCACCGGTTTTTAACAGCGCGGGCAGCTCACGGAAGATGCGGTCAGTCGGCGTGGCAGCAGTGCCATCGAGCAGCCGCGAGCCGCTGCGCTCGGGCGCCGGGTGCTGGGCAATCAGTTCGGGCGGGAGCGTGAAATCAAAGTCGCTCAGGGTATAGGGGCGCGTGGCGCCGGGCGAGGAGGTGGACATAGTGCTTGAGGGTCGGACAAACCCGTTACCCAAGTTGAAAAGACAGGGCGGAATTGTCCCATGCCGCAAGCGCCGACGTTCCAGTCCGGCGCACCGGAACTGTATATCTGGTTACAAATTTATTTGAAATGTGCTAACTGCACATTTATACTGAGGCCAATCATGCGAAATCCGTCCCTATCACCGTCTGAAGACCCCTCCGTACTGGATGCCCTGAGTGCCGACCAGCAAGCCGTGCTGGATGCGCTGGACAGCGTCTATGGGCCGCTGGCCCAGCTTTGCATCGCCAAGGGGATTCGCATTCGCGCGGTGGAAGACCGGCTGCGCACGGCCTTCGTGGCAGCGGCGCGCGAAGCCCACCCGGCCCAGTCATCCACCCGGCTGACCAGCCGCATCAGCGCCACCACCGGACTGACCCGGCGCGAGGTCGCCCGTCTTGAGAGCCAGCCCGACCGGGCTCACGAACCGCAGCGCTCGCCCATTACCGAGTTGTTCACGCGCTGGCTGTCCGACCCGGCGCTGCGGGGTCCGGACAACAAACCGCTGGTGCTGGCACGCCAGGGGCCGGCCCCGAGTTTCGAGAGTCTGGCCCAGGCGGCCACGCGCGACGTGCATCCGCGCACGCTGCTTGACGAGTTGTGCCGGCTGCAACTGGCCGCCGTTGAGGCCGACAGCGACCGCGTGCACCTGCTGCGCGATGCCTTTGTGCCGCGTGGCGACTGGGCCCGCATGCTGGCCTTTCTGGGCGACAACGTGGGCGACCATTTCCGTGCTGCCGTGGCCAATGTGCTGCAGGACGGCCAGCAACAGATCGAACAGGCCATCTTCGCCGACGAGCTGTCGGCCGAGTCGCTGGCGCAGGCGCGCGAGTTGATGGCACAGCAATGGCGCACGCTGCTGGCACAAGTGGCGCCGCAACTGGAAAAAATGATCGAAGCCGACCGGCAGGCCGGCCGGGTGCAGGACCACAGCCTGCGCATCGGCCTGTTCACCTGGTCGCAAGCCATGGCAACCAAGCCCTGACCCATTTACCTTAACCCCTCAAGGAGCATCAGATGAAAAACGTACTGACAACCCCGGCCGCCCACGGCATCACGCGTCGGGCCGGAATGTTGACCCTGCTGGGCAGCGCCCTGGCGCTGGCAGGCTGCGGCGGTGGTGGCAGCGATCTGGCCGGTCTGAGCAGCGGCGGCACCGGCTCGTTCTCGGTCGGGCCGATCACCGGTTTTGGCTCCATCATTCTCAACAGCAATGGCGTGCGCTTCGACGATTCGGGTGCCCGTGTCAGCGATGACGACGGCAACGACATGCGCGGCAAGCTCAAGCTCGGGATGATGGCCACGGTGCTGGGTTCGGCGGTGGCGGGCACCAGCGCGACCGCCACCTCGATTCTGGTGGGCGGCGAGCTGCAGGGGCCGATCGCGGCCATCAGCGCGAGTCCACAGACACTGACGGTGCTGGGCCAGACCGTCAAAATCACCGGCAGCACGATTTTTGACGTGTCGATCAACGGCTTTGCGTCACTGGCGGTAAATGACATTGTCGAAGTGCATGGCATGGTCAATCCGGCCGACAACACGATTCAGGCCACCTTCATCGAGAAGAAAAGCATATCCACGGTCTACAAGATCCAAGGGCTGGTAAAGAATTTCAATACAGGCGGCAGTACGTTCTCCATTGGCAGCGGTGCCGCTGCCATCCAGATCAGTTACCTGAACACCACCGATGTGCGCGTGACGCTCGCCAATGATGTATTGGTCCGGGTGCGGCTAGCCGTCACACCGGCGCTAGGAGTCTGGAGCGCGACCCGCATCCGCCCGCCCGAAAACGCCAACGAAGACCGTGACCAAGCCGAAATCGAAGGCAGCATCACGGCCTTCGCCTCGGCCGCCTCGTTCAGCGTCAACGGCATCGCGGTCAGCACGAGCGCGGCGACCCGGTTCGACGACGGCACGGCGGGTCTGGCCGTGGGGGTGCGGGTGGAAGTCAGGGGCCGCTTGAGCGGCGGCGTGCTGATCGCCGAACGGGTC
>JAKFXU010000008.1 GCA_021731215.1 Rhodoferax sp. | reverse complement strand
TGATGTAGTCGGCGTGGCCGGGGCAGTCGACGTGGGCGTAGTGGCGATTCGCCGTTTCGTACTCGACGTGGGCGGTGTTGATGGTGATGCCGCGCGCTTTTTCTTCGGGTGCGGCGTCAATCTGGTCATAGGCCTTGGCCTGGCCGCCAAACTTGGCCGCCAGCACGGTGGTGATGGCCGCCGTCAGGGTGGTCTTGCCGTGGTCGACGTGGCCAATGGTGCCGACGTTGACGTGCGGCTTGGTACGTGTGAATTTTTCTTTTCCCATTTTCAGGCTCCGAAAAGTAAAGGACTATCAAATTAAAAATCGCTGCGCATCAACCAGCACCAACATCGAGTCAGCCCGCTCCATTGATACACACAAAACTGGTGCCCATTCCGGGAATCGGACCCGGGACCTCTCCCTTACCAAGGGAGTGCTCTGCCACTGAGCCAAATGGGCCTTGTGGACCCGTCATAAACAGGTCAACCAAAAACTTTCAAAACCCAGCCAACTGACCAACCGTGGAGCGGGGTAGGAGAATCGAACTCCTCGCTTTAGCTTGGAAGGCTAAGGTATTGCCACTATACGAACCCCGCACAATCCTGCCTGGCAAGTAACCGCGCCAGCACCTCGCACACATCGGAACACACGCCCTGACCGTCACCTGTCAATCAATCTGTCACTGGTGGAGAGGGCTGGATTCGAACCAGCGTACTCGTAAGAGGGCAGATTTACAGTCTGCTGCCATTAACCACTCGGCCACCTCTCCTTAGTGAGCCGCAGATTATGCCATGAAAACGGGGCGCGGGCCCACTTGGATAAAGAACTTCTGCTTACCAGTCGACGGGCGCGCATCCGTGCTGCTGCAAAAAAGCGTTGGACAGACAAAAATGGCCGCACCCCAGAAAAGGCCGGGGCGGGCGCAGGGCGGACAGCGGCGAAGGGTGATTAGCGGCAAGCAGCAAATGATCGGCGGTGGCCCGACCCGCGGTCGCACGGCTGACGGCGATCAACCCCTGTTTGGCCTGCGCCTGCGCGCCCCACAACATGAATACCACCGGGCGGTCGGCGCGGGCGACGGCCGTCACGATGGCGTCGGTCAGCACCTCCCAGCCACGTTGGGCATGGCTGGCGGGCTGTCCCGCTTCAACCGTGAGGCAGGTGTTGAGCAGCAGGACGCCTTGGCGCGCCCAGCGCACCAGAGAACCGTCGACCGGGGCCGGCAAGGTGCCCTGCCTGAGCAGGGGATCGCGGGCGACTTCCTTGAAGATGTTGCGCAAAGACGGCGGCGGCTTGACGCCCGGCGCCACAGAAAAAGCCAGTCCGTGGGCCTGGCCCGGCCCGTGATAGGGATCCTGCCCCAAAATGACGACCTTGACCTCCGCCAGCGGCGTCAGCGCCAGCGCATGAAACGGCTGTGGCGGATAGATGATGGCGCCGCTGGCCAGCCGCTCGCGCAGGAACTGGCCCAATTGGCGCGCCGCGTCGGTACTCAGGAACTGCGCCAGCAGCGGGCGCCAGTCGTCGGCCACCGGCCAGCGCTCGGGCGCCCAGTCAGTGAGACGGGCGGGCGCGGCAGCCTCAAAGGAGAAACTGGCCTGCCGCCCGGCTGGGGCGGGCACCGATTGATCCTGAGTCAACGGCACATCGATCATGCAGACGGGCAGGTCTGGTCTGCGCCCTCAAACGACGGCAAACAGGGCTGCCAGCGCCGCACCCGGATCGGGGGCGCGCATGAACGCTTCACCGACCAGGAACGCATTGACACCGGCGGCCCCCAGGCGCAACACGTCTTCGCGGCTCTGGATACCGCTTTCCGTGACCAGCAGGCGGTCTTTAGGCACCTCGGCCAGCAGCGACAGGGTGGTCTGGAGCGACACCTCAAACGTTTTGAGATTGCGGTTGTTGACACCCAGCAAGGGCGTTTTGAGCTTCAGGGCCCGCGCCAGTTCGGATGCATCATGCACTTCGACCAGCACCGCCATGTCCAGGCTGCGGGCAATCGCCTCAAAATCTTGCATCTGCGCATCATCCAGGATCGCGGCAATCAGCAGAACGGCATCGGCGCCCATGGCGCGCGATTCATACACCTGGTAGGGATCGATCATGAAGTCCTTGCGCAGCACCGGGAGTTGGCAGGAGGCACGCGCCTGCTTCAGGTAGTCGGCGCAGCCCTGGAAAAACTGCACATCAGTAAGCACTGACAAACAGGCGGCCCCATGCTCGGCATAGCTTTGGGCGATGTCGGCGGGGATGAAATCGTCGCGCAGCACGCCCTTGGACGGACTCGCTTTTTTGATTTCGGCAATCACCGCCGCTTGCCCGGCGGCGATCTTGGCGCGCATCGCGCCGACGAAATCGCGCGTCAGCACGCGCGACTCGGCGTCGGCGCGCATCGCGGCCAAGGGCTTGCGCTTGGCCGCCGCCGCGATTTCCTCGCGTTTGACGGCGACGATTTGGTTCAGAATGTCAGTCATGTGGGGGCGACTCCTGCGAGTCGTTCGTCAAAATTTTGATAAAACGCGGTGCCATTTCAGGTCCCGCTCAGCGCCTGCGCCGTCAGCGCCAGTTGCGCCAGCTTGGCTTTGGCGGCGCCTGATTCAATCGCGGCGCTGGCCCGCTTCACCCCCGCCAGCATGGTATCAACCACATTGGCGGCGTACAGCGCCACGCCGGCGTTCAGAATGACAATGTCGCGCGCGGCGCCGGGCACATTGTCGAGCACGCCCAGCAACATGGCCTTGGACTGCTGCGGCGTCTCCACTTTCAAGGCGCGGTTGCTGGCCATCACCATGCCGAAGTCTTCCGGGTGAATTTCATACTCGCTGATCGCACCGTTTTTGAGCTCCCCCACCTGGGTGGCCGCGCCCAGACTGACCTCATCCATGCCGTCCCTGCCGTACACCACGACCGCGTGCTCGGCGCCCAGACGCTGCAAGGCCCGCACCTGAATGCCCACCAGATCGGGGTGAAACACGCCCATCAGAATGTTGGGCGCAGCGGCCGGGTTGGTCAGGGGCCCGAGCAGATTGAAGAGGGTCTTGATGCCCAGTTCCTTGCGCACCGGCGCCACATTCTTCATGGCGGGATGGTGATTGGGCGCGAACATGAAGCCGACACCGACCTGCGCAATGCACTGGGCAATCGCGGCCGGCGACAGATTGATGTTGATGCCCAGCGACTCCATCACGTCGGCGCTGCCGCTCTTGCTGCTGACGCTGCGTCCGCCATGCTTGCTGACGCGGGCACCGGCGGCGGCGGCGACGAACATGGCGCAGGTCGAAATATTGAAAGTGTGCGAGCCATCGCCGCCGGTGCCCACAATGTCGACCAAATGGGTTTTGTCGGCCACCTGGACCTTGGCGGAAAACTCGCGCATCACCTGAGCGGCGGCGGTAATTTCACCAATCGTTTCCTTCTTGACGCGCAGGCCGGTAATCAAAGCCGCGATCATGACCGGCGACCACTCGCCGTTCATGATGCCGCGCATGATATGCAGCATCTCGTCGTGAAAAATCTCGCGGTGCTCGATGGTGCGCAGCAGCGCCTCCTGCGGGGTGATCTGGTGAGTGTTGGGCATGATGATGGGTTTATGGATGAGATTGTCGGTCAGGGTCAGTTCCGTCCAAATCCGGGAAGCCGCGCACCAGACGCTGTGTGCCGGGGCTGTGGCTCAGCCGGTAAAAAAATCACGCATCAACGCCAGCGTGTGGTCAATGCCGGCGGCGTCAATATCCAGATGGGTCACAAAGCGCAGCCGGTACAGGCCGGTGGCCTGCACACCGCGCGCTGCCAGGTAGGGCAGCAAGCCGGCCGCGCGTGCCTGGACTGTACCCTCGAGCTCGACGAACACCATGTTGGTCTGGGGCGGCTCCACCCGCAGGCCGCGGATGCCGGTCAAGCCCTGTGCCAGGCGCAGCGCCAGCGCGTGGTCGTCGGCCAGCCGCGCCACATGGTGGTCCAGCGCATAAGAGCCAGCCGCCGCCAGCATGCCCGCTTGGCGCATGCCACCGCCAGCCATTTTGCGAATGCGATGAGCGCGGGTCAGGAGTTCACGGCTGCCGCACAAGACCGAACCCACCGGCGCCCCCAGACCCTTGCTCAGGCACACGGAAACGCTGTCAAAGCACTGGGCGATGCGCCGCGCTTCAGTGAAGATATCGCCCCCGTCCCTGCCAAGCTTCGAAGCCTGCGCCACGGCAGCATTGAACAGCCGCGCTCCGTCCAGGTGCCGTGCCAAACCCTTGTCGCGCGCCAGACCGGTGGCTTGCTCGATGTAGTCAAACGGCAGCACCTGGCCACCCTGGGTATTTTCCAGCGCCAGCAGCCGGCTGCGCGCAAAGTGCGCGTCGTCGGGCTTGATCGCCGCCTCAATGTCGGCCAGCAGCAGAGTGCCATCGGGCTGATGATTCAAGGGCTGCGGCTGCACGCTGCCCAACACCGCCGCCCCGCCGCCCTCCCAGCGGTAGCAGTGCGCCAGTTGGCCGACGATGTATTCGTCGCCGCGCTGGCAGTGGGCCAGGATGGCGCACAGATTGCTCTGCGTGCCAGTGGGCACGAACAGCGCCGCCTCAAAACCCAGCAGCGCCGCCATTTTGTCCTGCAAGGCGTTGACGCTCGGGTCGTCGCCAAACACGTCATCGCCCAAGGGGGCGGCCAGCATTGCGTCGCGCATGGCGGGCGTGGGCTGCGTTACCGTGTCGCTGCGCAGGTCCACCGTTATGGCAGTGGATTTATGCATTTTTTTAGTCTCCATCTTTTGTTGGATGCGCGCTTATAGCTACTTTATTCATAGCAATTCAATTCACAGGCGCGGCGCCAGAAAGTTCTGCAGCAGGGCGTGGCCGTGTTCTGTCAGGATGCTTTCCGGGTGAAACTGCACGCCTTCAATGTCGAGCGTGGCGTGCTTGACGCCCATGATTTCACCGTCCTCGGTCCAGGCGGTGACCTTGAGACAAGGGGGACACGTGGCGCGCTCAATCGAGAGCGAATGGTAACGGTTGACCGTGAATTGCGCCGGCAGCCCGGCAAACACGCCCTCCTGCGTGGTCGTGATGACGCTGGTCTTGCCGTGCATCAGTTGCTGCGCCCGCACGATCTTGCCGCCAAAGGCGGCGCCAATGGCTTGATGCCCCAGGCACACGCCCAGAATGGGCAGCTTGCCGGCAAAGTGCTGAATCGCGGCGACCGAAATGCCGGCCTGCGCCGGCGAACACGGGCCGGGTGAAATCACCAACCGGTCCAACTGCCCGGCGCGCAGCCGCGCCTCGATGTCATCAAGCGTGATTTCGTCGTTGCGAAAGACTTCAACCTCGACCCCCAGCTCGCCCAGATACTGGACGATGTTATAGGTGAACGAGTCGTAGTTGTCGATCATCAGGAGTTTGATTTTTTGACGCATGTTTTACTCCAGCCCTTCTTCAACCAACTCGGAGGCCCGCAACAAGGCGCGCGCCTTGGCTTCCGTTTCTTTCCATTCCAGTTCCGGCACCGAGTCGGCCACGACCCCGGCTGCCGCCTGCACGTACAGCGTCTGGTCCTTGATGATGCCGGTGCGAATGGCAATCGCCACATCCATGTCGCCGGCATAGCTGAGGTAGCCGCAGGCGCCGCCATAGAGGCCGCGTTTGCTGGGTTCGAGCTGGTCGATCAGCTCCATGGCATGCACCTTGGGCGCGCCGGTCAGCGTCCCGGCCGGGAAGGTGGCCCGCAGCACATCCATGCTGCCCAGCGGCTGGCCATCGGGGCCGTCCATCAGCGTGCCCTCCACATTGCTCACGATGTGCATCACGTGGCTGTAGCGTTCGACGCAAAAGGCCTCGCTCACTTTGACGCTGCCAATCTTGGCAATGCGGCCAATGTCGTTGCGCGCCAGGTCGATCAGCATCACGTGCTCGGCGCGTTCTTTCGGGTCGTTGAGCAACTCCACTTCGGCCGCCTTGTCCAACTCGGGGCTGGCACCCCGAGGCCGGGTGCCGGCCAGCGGGCGGATGGTGACTTTCTGTTCCGTCTCGCCTTCAATAGTCACCTGCTCTTGGCGTACCAGAATCTCGGGGCTGGCACCCACCACGTGGAAGTCGCCAAAGTGATAGTAGTACATATAGGGGCTGGGGTTGAGCGCGCGCAGCGCCCGGTACAGACTGAGCGGCGACTCGGTGTAGCGCTTCTTGATGCGCTGGCCGACCTGCACCTGCATGAAGTCGCCGCCCGCAATCAGCTCCTTGGCGCGCTCCACCGCGGCAATGTAATCGGCCTTGGCAAATTCCCGCTCAGCCGGGTAACTCTGCGTCGGTTTCACCACCGGCGCGCTGACCGAGTATTTGAGCTGGTCCTTCAACTCGCGCAGGCGCTTCTTGGCGTTGGCATAGGCCTCGGGACGGGCCGGGTCGGCATAGACGATCAGATACAGCTTGCCCGACAGGTTGTCGATCACCGCCAGTTCTTCGCACTGCAGCAGCAGGATGTCGGGGCAGCCCAGGGTGTCGGGCGGACAGGTGGCCTCCAACTTCTTCTCGATGTAGCGCACGGTGTCGTAGCCAAAGTAGCCGGCCAGGCCGCCGCAAAAACGCGGCAGACCCGGGCGCAGCGCCACCTTGAAGCGCTTTTGATAGGCGGCGATGAAGTCCAGCGGATTGGCGCTCGATGTTTCCACCACGATGCCATCGGTGACAACCTCCGTCTTTGCGTCGGCGCCAAAACCCATGGAGCGCAGCAAGGTGCGGGCCGGCAGGCCGATGAAGCTGTAACGGCCGAAGCGCTCGCCGCCCACCACCGATTCCAGCAGGAAGCTGTACTGACCGCCGTCCTTGGAATGCGCCAGCTTCAGGTACAGCGACAAGGGTGTTTCCAGGTCGGCAAAGGCTTCCGCCATCAGCGGAATGCGGTTATAGCCTTGCGCGCTCAGGCTTTTGAATTCGAGTTCAGAGATCACGGAATAGGTTCTTTCATTCAGTGCCGGGCCCGGCTGACGCAGTTTACGCACGCGCCCGGCGCCGGTGGCCAGGGGCAGGCATCGGGTCCAGCGGGCAGCACATGGTGCCGCGGTTGATTCAGACCAGGGAGGGGAGAACAGTCAGGCGCGAGCCCTTGTTCCTTGCCGCGAACGCCAGGGCCAGGCTCCCCGGTCGCTACAACCTGCGATGCTGATGCGGTGAATGAACATGGCGCCAGTGTAGCAAACCCGGTAGCGCGCGCCAGGCCAACCAACTCGCCATGAGCGCCTCCACCGTGGCGGTCAAGGGCGGTGACGTGGTGGCCCAAGTGGTGCAGACCATGAAGGGCATCAACGATTCCTCGCGCAAGATTGCCGACA
>JAKFXU010000006.1 GCA_021731215.1 Rhodoferax sp. | reverse complement strand
CGCCCACCCCATTCTGTTTCGCCGCATCGAAGACGCGAAGAAGAGCAAGCCCGCGCTCAAGATCGTGGTGGTCGATCCGCGCCGCACCGACACCGCCGAAATCGCCGACCTCTTTTTACCGATCCAGCCCGGCACCGATGTCATGCTGTTCAACGGCATGTTGCACCTCATGCTGTGGGAGGGCTGGCTTGATGCGGCCTTCATGGCCGCCCACACCAGCGGCTTCGATGACCTGAAGGCCACGCTGCGCGACTACACGCTGGATCGGGTGGCCCAGACCTGCGGTATTTCCAAAGACGCTTTGCTGCAAGCCGCGCGCCTGTTCGCCGGCATCGATCCCGGCCGGCCAGGACAGCGCACACCGACCCTGAGCCTCTATTGCCAAGGCCTGAACCAGTCCAGCAGCGGCAGCGCCAAAAACGCGGCCCTGATCAACCTGCACCTGGCCAGCGGCCAGATCGGCAAAGCCGGCGCCGGGCCGTTTTCGCTGACGGGACAACCCAACGCCATGGGCGGGCGCGAAGTCGGCGGCATGGCCAATCTGCTCAGTGCGCACCGCGATCTGGCCAACCCGGCGCACCGGGCCGAAGTGGCGGCGCTGTGGGGTGTGGCTGACGTACCGGCCAAGCCGGGTAAGACGGCGGTAGAGATGTTCCAAGCCGCGGCCGACGGAGAAATCAAGGCTTTATGGATTGCCTGCACCAACCCGGCGCAATCCATGCCGGACCAGGCCACGGTGCGCCGCGCGCTGGAGCGTGCCGAATTCGTCGTGTTGCAGGAAGCCTTTGCCGGCACCGCCACCGGCGCCTACGCCGACCTGCTGCTGCCGGCCAGCACCTGGGGCGAAAAGGAAGGCACCGTCACCAACAGCGAACGGCGCATCTCGCGCGTGCGCGCCGCCGTGCCCGCGCCGGGCGTAGCGCGCGCTGACTGGGCCATCGCCGTCGATTTCGCGCGCCGGCTTGAAAAAGCGTTGGGCGCCGGAGCCACGCTGTTCCCCTACACCAGCCCCGAATCGGTCTGGCTCGAACACCGCGAATCGACCCGCGGGCGCGACCTCGACATCACCGGCATGTCCTACGCCATGCTGGCGCAGTCGCCGCAGCAGTGGCCTTTGCCAGAAGGCGGCAGCCAAGGCAAAGCCCGCCTGTATGAAGACGGCCTCTTCCCCAGCGCCGACGGCCGGGCCCGCTTTGCCAACCCGGTCTACACCCCGGTGGCGGAACCGCGCGAGGCGCGCTACCCGTTTTCCCTGACGACCGGGCGCCTGCGCGACCAGTGGCACGGCATGAGCCGCACCGGCACCCTGGGCCGCCTGTTTGGTCACGTGCGCGAACCCGCCTTGCAGATGCACCCGCAGGACATGGCGCGGCAGCGGCTCAAGGACGGCGACCTGGTGCACGTCACCAGCAAGCGCGGCTCGATCCTGCTGCCGGTGCAGGCCAGCGCCGAGCTGGGAATGAGCCAGGTCTTCATCGCCATGCACTGGGGTGAAGAGTTCTTGAGCGGCAGCAGCGCCACCGGCCAGCGGCTGGCCGGCGTCAACGCCCTCACCAGCTCGGCTTTTTGTCCGGACTCGAAGCAGCCCGAGTTGAAACACGCCGCCGTCAAGGTGCTCAAGGCGGAAATGCCCTGGTCGCTGCTGGCCGTGGCCTGGCTGCCATCCGATCACGTGCTGGCAGCGCGCACCCAGCTCCAGCAACTGATGGCCCGCTTCCCGTTTGCCAGTTGCGTGCCTTTCTCCAACAACGCAGCCGCCGATGGGCCGCGGCTCGAACGCAGCGGCCTGCTGTTTCGCGCGGCCGGGCACCAGGCACCCCCTGACGAATGGCTGCACGAAATTGAAACCATTCTGAACCTGGCCGGTACCGATATCCTGCGCTACGCCGACAAAAAACGCGGCCAGCGCCGCGCGCTGAGGCTGGTGCATGGCGCTGACCAGACGACGCTGGAAGGCTTTCTGCTGGCCGGTAACACCAGCGCTCAAAGCTGGATCACCCCGCTGCTGCAAGACGAGTTGCCAGCCCACGCCTATGGCCGCGCGCTGCTGGTACCGGGCGCCAAGCCGCCGATCGCCGTGGTGTCGCGCGGCAAATCGGTGTGCGCCTGCTTCAACGTCACCGATGTGGCGATTGATGCCCACCTGGTCAGTTCCCAGGGCTCGCCCAAAGAGCGGCTTGGATTGCTCCAATCTGCGCTGAAATGCGGCACCCATTGCGGCTCCTGTCTGCCCCAGTTGCAGCGCATGGTACGGGCGTCAATAGCCCCCAGCCGGCAAAGCACCTAGGGCCTCATCAAGTCCTCAATCGCATCGACGATCATGCCGGTGCCAAGTTGGTGGCACTGAACAATGGAGGCTGGACGTGCTGTCGGACGAGCGCGCCAGCGCCTGGCAGAAAGTCAAGGCACTGGCATGGCGGCGCGATGGTTATCCCGCCTTGGCGATCGGGATGTAGATTTCCCCGCCCGCTCGCTTGAACTCCTGCGACATATCAATCATGCCCTGACTGAGCGCCTGTTCATCGCTCACGCCCCGAGTCTTGGCGTAGTCACGCACCTCCTGCGATATCTTCATGGAGCAGAACTTGGGCCCGCACATGGAGCAAAAATGCGCCACCTTGGACGAGTCCTTGGGCAGGGTTTCATCGTGGAAGTTGCGCGCCGTGTCGGGGTCGAGCGACAGGTTGAACTGGTCCATCCAGCGGAATTCGAAGCGCGCCTTGGACAGCGCGTCATCGCGCGCGCGCACGCCCGGATGGCCCTTGGCCACATCGGCCACGTGGGCGGCAATCTTGTAGGTGATGATGCCGACCTTGACATCGTCGCGGTCGGGCAAACCGAGGTGCTCCTTGGGAGTGACGTAGCACAGCATGGCGGTGCCGAACCAGCCGATCATGGCCGCGCCGATGCCGCTGGTGATGTGGTCGTAGCCGGGCGCGATGTCGGTGGTCAGCGGGCCCAGGGTGTAGAACGGCGCTTCGTGGCAGTGCTTGAGCTGCTCGGTCATGTTGGCCTGCACCATGTGCAGGGGCACGTGGCCGGGGCCTTCGATCATCACCTGCACGTCCTGCTGCCAGGCTTTTTGCGTCAGTTCGCCCAGGGTGCGCAGCTCGGCAAACTGGGCTTCGTCGTTGGCGTCGGCGCCGGAACCGGGGCGCAGGCCATCACCGAGCGAATAACTGACGTCGTAGGCCTTCAGGATTTCGGTCATTTCATCGAAGTGGCTGTAGATGAAATTTTCCTTGTGGTGCGCAATGCACCACTTGGCCATGATGGAGCCGCCGCGCGACACGATGCCGGTCATGCGATTCGCCGTCAGGTGGATGAAAGCCAGGCGCACGCCGGCGTGCACGGTGAAGTAATCGACGCCCTGCTCGGCCTGCTCGATCAGCGTGTCGCGGAAGATTTCCCAGCTCAGGTCCTCGGCCACGCCACCGACTTTTTCCAGCGCCTGGTAAATCGGCACGGTGCCGATCGGCACCGGCGAGTTGCGCAGAATCCAGTCGCGCGTGGTGTGGATGTTGCGCCCGGTGGACAGGTCCATCACAGTGTCGGCGCCCCAGCGCATCGACCACACCAGTTTCTCCACTTCTTCTTCAATGCTCGACGTCACGGCCGAGTTGCCGATGTTGGCGTTGATCTTGACCAGAAAGTTGCGCCCAATCGCCATCGGCTCCACTTCGGGGTGGTTGATGTTGGCCGGGATGATGGCGCGGCCACGCGCCACCTCGTCGCGCACGAACTCGGGCGTCATGACTTTGGGGATGCTGGCGCCAAAGCTGTTGCCCGCCAGGCGCTGCTCGCGCTCGGCGTTGCCCAGGTACTGCTCCATCCATTCGAGCTTCTGGTTCTCTCGGATCGCGACAAACTCCATCTCGGGTGTGATGATGCCGCGGCGCGCATAGTGCATTTGCGATACGTTGGCGCCGGCTTTGGCGCGGCGCGGCGTGCGCTGCAGACCGGCGGCCTGGGCCCGCAGGGCGGCCAGCGTTTCGGTCTCGCCATGTTTCAGGCCATCGTCCAGCGCAAACGGGGCACGGCCGGTGTACAGCTCGGTGTCGCCGCGCGCCTCGATCCAGCTGCTGCGCACGGAGGGCAGGCCCTGGCGCACGTCAATGGTGGCGGCGGGGTCGGTGTAGGGGCCTGAGGTGTCGTAGACCACGACCGCTTCGCCGTTGCTCTGCATGATTTCACGCATCGGCACCTGAACGCCGGCTTGCGCGCCTGGCACATAGATCTTGCGCGAGGCCGGCAAAGGCTGGCGCGTGAGGCTCATCAACTGGCTGAATTTGTCGGGTGCGTTCATCGCGGGGTCTCCTCAAGATGTGAAAACAGCTCCGGAGAACAGTCAGTCAATTCAGCGAACAGGGAAGACAGCGAGACCCGGCAGCGGGTAGGAAAAATGCAGTCTGGCTCTTCTTACGCCGGTCTGAACCGGATCAAGTTCGCGGGTTTGGTGACCATCTCAGCGCATCCACAGCGCACCCCGGGCAGAATTGAGTGTACGCGATACCGCATCAATCCGTTAAGCCAAGCGCAGTGCCCCTGTTTAAGGAGGGCCGGGACGCCGACAAGTCTTCCACCCGAACGCCCAGCGCGACCATCGCCGGTGGCAGCGGCAGGCCTCGCACCAGCGCGGCGGCCAGCTCGCCCAGGGCCGGGGCAGTCTGGATGCCATAGCCGCCCTGCCCGGCCAGCCAGAAAAAACCCGGCGCATCGGGGGCGAAGCCGGCGACCGGGCTCTTGTCGGGGACAAAGGAGCGCAGACCGGCCCATCGGCGCCGCACCTGCCGGATATTGAGCGTGGTGGCGTGCTCCAGCCGGTCCACGGCAATCGCCACGTCGAGTTCCTCGGGCTGCACATCCTGCGGCGCCACCGGGTCCTCATTGGCCGGCGAGGCCAGCAGCAGCCCGGCATCGGGTTTGAAGTAGAAACGCTCGTTGGCGTCGATCACCAGCGGCCAGCCACTGATCTCGGTCCCCGCCGGCGCGTCGCAAGTGAACGCCGTGCGCCGCATTGGCACCAGCCCGACGGCTGCCACCCCGGCCAACTGCGCCAGCACATCGCACCAGGCGCCCGCTGCATTGATGAGAACCGGGGCGCAAAAACGCCCGGCAGCGGTCTGCGCGCACCAGACACCCCCCTCGCGCCTGAGCTGCCTGACTTCGGCGTCACACAGCAGCCGCACGCCCGCGCTTTTGGCCGCGCGCAGAAAGCCCTGATGAATGGCATGCACGTCCATATCCATGGCATCGGGCTCATACACGCCGTACATGGCGGCTTCTGGACGCAACACCGGGACCCGGCGCAGGATCTGGTCTTGCGTCCACCATTCGATAGTGGGCACGAGCGCGCGCATGCTGCTCCATGCGGCGCGCAAGTTGTCGTGTTGAGTGGCACCGCCCACCATCAGCGCACCACGCGGCGTCAGCAAGGGATAGGCAGAAAAGCCCTCCGGCGGATTGCAATAGAAGGCCTTGGACGCGGTGGTCAGGGCACGCACGGTGGCGTTGCCGTAGGTCTCGCAATACATCGCGGCCGAGCGCCCGGTGGCGTGGTAGCCCGGCTGCGCCTCGCGCTCCAACAGCATGACTTTGGCATGCGGCGCCAGGGCATGGGCCGCCGATGCACCCGCCATGCCGGCGCCAATGATGAGAACGTCGGCAGTTTGCATTGAAATGTGAGCAGAGGAATGGGAAAGCGTGACTATACCGGCCGCTTGGTCCTGTCAATGGATTTAGGCCTTGCCACGGCAACCTGCCAAGAACCGCAATGTGCCAAGATGGCCGCCCAGCGCAAATAATTTCAGGCAGTGCGCGCCGGATTTCAAACCATTGACGCCGGCCAGCGCTTACCATCCAGACCTCAATAAGGAGACCTTCATGCCCGTGATCACCCACATCGAAGACCTGCGCGTGCTGGCGCAAAAACGCGTGCCGCGCATGTTCTACGACTACGCCGACTCCGGCTCGTGGACCGAGAGCACCTACCGCGCCAACTCGGACGATTTTCAAAAGATCAAGCTGCGCCAGCGCGTCGCCGTCAACATGGAAAACCGCAGCACCCGCAGCACCATGATTGGGCAGGAGGTGGCGATGCCGGTGGCGATTGCCCCCACCGGCCTGACCGGCATGCAGCATGCCGACGGCGAAATTCTCGGCGCGCTCGCGGCCAAGAAGTTCGGCATTCCGTTCACCCTCTCGACCATGAGCATTTGCTCGATCGAGGACGTGGCCCAGGCCACCGGCGGCCACCCGTTCTGGTTCCAGCTCTACGTGATGAAAGACCGCGACTACATCGAGCGTCTGATTGACCGCGCCAAAGCCGCCAAGTGCTCGGCACTGATGTTGACGCTGGACCTGCAGATCATCGGCCAGCGCCACAAGGACTTGAAGAATGGCCTGAGCGCACCGCCCAGGCTCACCGTGGCCAACATCCTCAACATGATGACCAAGCCGCGCTGGGGTCTGGGCATGCTGGGCACCAAACGCCATGGCTTTGGCAACATCGTGGGCCACGTCAAGGGGGTGGCGGACATGGGCTCGTTAAGCGAGTGGACCGCCAAGCAGTTCGACCCGGCGCTGAACTGGGGCGACGTGGAGTGGATCAAGAAGCGCTGGGGCGGCAAGCTCATCCTCAAAGGCATTCAGGACGTGGAAGACGCGCGCCTGGCCGTCAACTCCGGGGCCGACGCGCTGATCGTCTCCAACCACGGCGGACGCCAGCTTGACGGGGCCGAATCGTCCATCCGCGCGCTGCCGCAGATCGTGCAGGCCGTCGGCAAGCAGATTGAGATCCACATGGACGGCGGCATCCGCTCGGGGCAAGACGTGCTCAAGGCCCGCGCACTGGGTGCCCAGGGCACTTACATTGGCCGCGCCTTCCTCTATGGCCTGGGCGCCATGGGCGAAGAAGGGGTGGACAAGGTCTTGCAGATCATCCACAAAGAGCTGGACCTGACCATGGCGTTTTGCGGCCACACCAACATCAACACGGTGGACAAGGGCATTTTGCTGCCGGGCACTTACCCGACTTGAGCCATGGCCCTACAGCAGATGCGTGACCCGCTTGAAATCGGGGTCTTCCGGAAACGGTTTAACCACGAAGCCCAGGCCCTTCATCAGCTTGAGCATGGTGGGGTTGTTGGCCAGCACCAGGCCCTCGATCTCGCTCAGGCCTTTTTCGCGGGCGACGTCCATGATGGACAGCATCAGGCGTGAGCCCAGGCCCTTGCCCTTGAAGTCGTCCGACACCGCCAGCGCGAACTCGCAGGTGCTGCGGTCCGGGTTGGTGATGTAGCGCG
>JAKFXU010000090.1 GCA_021731215.1 Rhodoferax sp. | reverse complement strand
GCACCCGGCCCCGCAATGCACTGATCCCGGAGCAGGTCCGGGATGACCAAGCATTGAGCCGGCTCAGGCGGCCAGCAACTTGAAGGCGCCGGACTGCCTGCCCGTGCTGGCGTAGGGAGCGCCGGCTTGCGCGTAGGTGGCGCTGCGGGCGGCGGGAACGATGGCGTGCAAGGCGCGTTCGACCAGGACCGAGCGCCGGATCAGGCTCTCGCGCTGGAAGGCCAGGCCATCGGCCAGCCCTTTCAGGCGGGCGCTCAAATTTTTGTTGTTGCGCTCAAGCGGCGTCAGACGCGGCACCAGGGCCGACAAGGCCAGCGCCGCCTGGCGCAGCTCGGTGCCGGCGTTGGCCAATGCCAGCGGCTCGCCACTCACCAGCGCCGCCGACACCGCGTTGAACTGGCGCTCCGCTTCGGCCAGGGTTTGCTCGAGCTGGGCGGACAACATCAGTCAGAACTCAGAAAAAAGGGGGCAATGGGCTCAGCGGCGGCTGCGATTGAGCATTTCTTCGGCGTTGGCCAGCAATTTGTCGGCAATCGCCTCGGCGTTGACCTGGTAAGTCCCGTGCTGGATGGCGCTGCGTACGGCATTGACTTTTTTCGCATCGACTTCAGCCGCGTCGGCGCGCTGGCTGGCCCCCAGCGTGCGCGCCAGCGTTGACACCGTGACCGCCACACCGGCGGTTTGCTGCTTGCTGGCCGCTGCTGCGTTGGCACCCGCTGCGGGCGCGCTCTGACCGCCCTTGGCGGGCACGGGCTGGACCGCCGCACTGGCGGCGACCGGCTTGGCTGAAGGTTGATCTATTTTCATCGTGCTCTCCAAAACTACTGCAAATGTAGCCTCGTACGGCAACTATCGGCCGAATTCTGCCCGGCTTTAGCCTTATTTGCGCACGATCGAGAAGCCTCACCCTGAATGGCCTCATATTTCCAGCCGCACCGTGCGCTCATCGAGCACGATGCCGGTCATGACCCGCCCATTGTCCATCCTGACCCGGGCCGACTGGCCCACCACGCCGGCCGACAGGGCCTGCCCGCTGGAGCTGACTTGAAAGCCCACGCCCTGCGCCAGCACCCGCACCTGGGAGCCGGCCTGAAACACCTGCGCCGGCTTGAGCAAGGCCTGGCGCAAGGCTTGTCCGCTGCTCAGGTTGCGGGCCGCCACCTGTCCGATCCATTGCGCCGGGTTGGCAACGATCGGGCTGGCTTCTTCGGCCCAGTCAACCTCGGCTTCGATCGCGTCGTCCTGCGTCAGCACCGCTCCGGCCGCCACCTGGCCCTTGATCACCCAGGCCGCGCCGTAGGCCTTGATGGTCACCGGCAGAAAAACATTCCATTTGCTGGGGCCGTCCAGGCAGCGCAGGCCCAGGCGGGTTTTGCCCCACAGGCGCATGCCGACCGGAATATAGGGCTCGACCTTGGCACAGGCGCCCAGTTGCAGCCGCGGGCTGAGCGCGCCGACCGCGACTTCCATGCGCAGCGGCGCCGCGCCTGCGGGGCGCACGTTGGCGACCGCGTGATCAAGCCAGCGCTGGGTGGCATCCAGATAGTCAGGCGCGCCGGGCACCGCCGGCTGCGCCTGCGCCCCCGGCGCCAGCCACAGGGCCGCCAGCAGGCCCAGGGCCGCTGGCCACAGAGAATTGAGGGGAAAAAGCTGGCTGAACATGGCGCCCTTGCAGTCGTATGCCTGGCACTATAGACCGCCGCGGCGGCGACAAAACGCTCAAGTAGCGGCGCTTTGCCCCCTTATTCAAGGCATCGGAAATTAAAGTTTTTTTCCATAATTGCCTCACATCGAAACCCCAGGCCAACGCCATGGGGCCAGATAACCGAAAGCAGAGGTATTTCATGCTCGCCAATTTGACCGCCAGGCTGGACTTTCATTCGCAGGCCCTGGTGCTGCGCGCCGAACGTCAACGCATCATCGCCAGCAACATTGCCAACGCCGACACGCCGGGCTACGTGGCGCGCGACCTCAATTTCAAGGACGCCATGAACCAGGCCAGCGGCGCCGGCATGAGTCTGGGCGGCAGCGCGCAAGCCAAGGCCAGCAGCGGCACGAGCCACGCGCGCCATATTCCCCTGTCGGGCAGCGGCCTGAGCGGCAGCTCCAGCCTGGCCTACACGGTGCAAACCCAGCCCAGCGTGGACGGCAACAGCGTGGACCTGGACCGCGAGCGCGCCAATTTTGTTGACAACTCGGTGCGCTACGAGGCCACCCTGCGTTTTATTAACGGCAGCGCCAAGGGTATCTTGAGCGCCATTCAGGGCCAATAAACGGTTCACGCCTGCGGAGCAACCCTCATGTCCATGTTTTCCATCTTCAATGTCTCGGGCAGCGCCATCAGCGCGCAGTCCCAGCGCCTCAACGTGGTGGCCAGCAACCTGGCCAATGCCGATGCCGTGGCCGGCCCCGACGGCCAGGGTTACAAAGGCCGCCAAGTGGTGTTTGAAACGGTGCCGATGGGCGCCGACGCCGCCTCGGGCGTGCGCGTCAGCGCCGTGCGCGAGAGCAACGAGCCGCTGCGCAAGGTGCACAACCCGAGCCACCCCTCGGCCAACGCCGAAGGCTACGTGACCCATTCCAACGTCAACCCGGTGGAAGAAATGGTCAACATGATTTCAGCCTCGCGCTCCTATCAGAACAACATTGAAGTCATGAACACGGCCAAAACCCTGCTGCTTAAAACGCTGCAGATGGGCCAGTAAATAACAAGAGGACTTGATCATGCTTTCCGCCACCAGCGCGCCTGGCGTGTCCAGCGCCACCACCAGCACCGCGCCAGCCGCCGCCACGGGCAGCGTCAGCGACGTCAACGCATCGCAGGATCGCTTCATGAAGCTGCTGGTCGCGCAGTTGAAAAACCAGGATCCGATGAATCCGATGGACAACGCGCAAATGACCAGCCAGATGGCGCAGATCAATACCGTGACCGGCATTGAAAAGGTCAATGAGACGCTCAAAAGCATGGCGACCCAATTCACCTCGCTGCAAGTGCTGCAAGGCGCCTCGATGGTGGGGCGCGCTGTGCTACTCGAAGGCAACACCCTGAGCCGCAACGCCGGCGCAACCGGTGGCGCCGTCGAGCTGGCCGGCCGGGCCGATGCCGTCAAGGTCGAAATCCTGTCGCCCGCCGGGCAGGTGCTCGAAACGCTCAACCTGGGCGCACTGGACGCCGGGCGGCACCCGTTTGCCTGGGACGCCTCGGGCTACAGCGGCAGCGCCGAGCCCAGCTTTCGGATCAGCGCCACGCTCGCCGGCAAGGCGGTTGCCAGCACCGCACTGGCACGCGACCAGGTGCTGTCAGTCGGCAGCGACAACGGCGCCATGACGGTACAACTGCAGGGCCGCGGTGCCGTGGCCTACAGCAGCATCAAAGCCATTCTCTAGATAACAGCACAGCTTCAACACAGCTTCCAAGGAACCCACCATGTCTTTCCAAACAGGTCTCTCCGGCTTGAACGCCGCCAGCCGCAATCTGGACGTGATCGGCAACAACATTGCCAATGCCAACACCATCGGCATGAAGTCTTCGCGCGTTGAATTCGCCGATATGGTGGCCTCCTCGCTGGGCGCCGGTGGCGGCAGCTCGGCCGGCATCGGGATTGAAGTGGCGACCGTGTCGCAGCAGTTTTCGCAAGGCAATATCAACATCACCGGCAGCGATCTGGACGTGGCGATTAACGGCGGCGGCTTTTTCCAGTTGCTGCAACCAGATGGCTCGGCCGCTTACTCGCGCGCCGGCGCGTTCAAGCTCGACCGGCTCGGCAACATCGTGACCAATACCGGCGCCAATCTGATGGGCTACCCGACCGACACCAGCGGCACTCCGACCAGCACCACCATCCAAGCCCTGCAACTGCCCACCAGCGCCCCGATCGGTGCCCAACAGACGACCGCGATTGCCGCCGAGTTCAACCTGGACGCGCGCGCGCCCATTCTGCCGGTGGTAAGCCCGATCGCCACCACCTACGGCACCTCGCTGACCGCTTACGACTCGCAGGGCGTGGCCCAGCCGGTCAGCCTGTATTTCAGCAAGGTGACGCCGCTAACGCCAGGAACCGACCGGTGGGCGGTCTACAGCTCACCCTCGGGAGCATCGCTAGGCTCCCTGGTATTCAACGCCAGCGGGCAACTGATACCGGCCAGCACCACCTTTACCGGCCTGACCGTGACACCGGCGGCGCCCAGCATCGTGCCGCCCTTTGCCGTCACGGTCGACATCAGCAAAGTCACGCAATATGGCGCCGGCTTTGCGGTCTCCAACCTGACCCAAAACGGCTACCCGCCGGGCGAACTGGTGGGCCTCAAGATTGGCGAAAATGGCATCATCACGGCGCGCTACTCCAACGGCGAAACCCAATCGGCCGGGCAACTGGCGCTGGCCGATTTCCGCAATGTGCAGGGGCTATCTCCCACTGGCGGGGGCCACTGGGTGGAAACCTTCGCCTCCGGGCAGCCGGTGCAGGGCGCGCCCGGCCAGGGCAAGTTCGGCGCGCTGCGCGCCGGGGCGCTGGAAGAATCGAACATCGATCTGACCGCCGAACTGGTCAGCATGATGACCGCGCAACGCGCCTACCAGGCCAACGCGCAAACCGTCAAGACGCAGGATCAGGTGCTGTCCACGCTGGTCAACCTGCGCTGAACCTGCCGCCTCCTTCATCCGCCATTGAACAGGACTGAACATGGACCGTCTGATCTACACCGCGATGTCGGGCGCCAACGCGGCGGCCCACCGCCAGGCGGTGCTGTCCAACAACCTGGCCAATGCCTCTACCAATGGCTTTCGCGCCGAGCTGTCGACCTTTCGCGCGGTGCCCGTGCGCGGCGACGGCGCCAGCACCCGGGTGCTGGCGCTGGAGGCGACGGCCGGCCATCTCGATACGCCGGGCGCGGCCCAGCGCACCGGGCGCAGCCTGGACGCCATGACCAGCGGCAACGCCTGGTTTGGCGTGCAGGCGCTCGACGGCACCGAGTCCTACACCCGCAACGGCTCGTTTGAAGTCTCGCCCGAAGGCACTTTGCTGACCGGCAACGGCCTGACCGTATTGAACGACGGCGGCGCCCCGATCACGGTGCCCACCGGCGCCGCGGTCTCGATTGGTTTTGACGGCAACCTCAGCGCCCAGGTCGGCAACCAGCCGCCCACCGGCATCGGCCGCCTCAAGCTGGTGACGCCCGGCGCCGACGACCCGCTCGCCCGCGGCGGCGATGGCCTGTTTCGCACCACCTCGGGCGAGCCGCTGCCCCACGACGGCAACGCCCGGGTTCAGGTCGGCATGCTCGAGGGCTCCAATGTGAACCCGATCGAGACCATGGTCGGCATGATCCAGGTGGCGCGCCAGTTCGAGGTCCAGATGCGCCTGCTGCAAACCGCCGAATCGAACGACCGCTCGGCCGGCCAACTGCTCGGCCTGCAGGGTTAACGGGCATGACTTGCAAAGACACCCCAAACCATGAAAGTGCGGCCCGTTTCCCTCTCCCCCAACCCCTCTCCCGCGCGCGGGCGAGGGGAGCTATGCCATCGACCGACTGGCGCCAGCCGGGCGAGGGGAGCTATGCCATCGACCGGCTGGCGCCAGCGCACCAGCCCTCTCCCGCGCGCGGGCGAGGGGAGCGAAGTGAGTCGCGGCCCGACTTTCACCTGAAGCGCGCACGCCGCCAATCAACACCCTTAGACCGACGACAGACAAGGACCCCCTCATGATCAACTCCCTGTGGATCTCCAAGACCGGCATGGAAGCGCAGCAAACCCAGCTCGACGTCATCTCCAACAACCTGGCCAACGTGTCAACCAACGGCTTCAAACGCGCCAGCGCGGTGTTTGAAGACCTGATGTACCAGAACCTGCGCCAGGTCGGCGCCAACAGCTCCGAGCAGTCGCAGTTGCCGACCGGCCTGCAACTCGGCCTGGGGGTGCGCACGGTGGCCACCAGCCGCTCGTTTTCGCAGGGCAATCTGCAGCAGTCGGGCAACAAGCTCGACGTCGCCATTCAGGGCAATGGCTTCTTCCAGGTCACCATGCCCGACGGCACCACCAACTACACCCGCGACGGCGCGTTCCAGGTCAACGCCCAGGGGCAATTGGTCACCGCCACCGGCTTGCCGATTGCCAACGGGGTGACGGTGCCGGCCAACGCCACCAGCATCGCCATTGGCGGCGACGGCAGCGTGACGGCGCAGATCCCGGGCAACGCCAGCCCGCAGGGAATTGGCACCATCGCCCTGGCCAGCTTCATCAACCCGGCCGGACTCGAACCCAAGGGACAAAACCTGTACGCCGAGAGCGCCGCCTCGGGCCAGCCCAACAGCGGCACGCCCGGCGCCGACGGCCTGGGCGCGCTGATGCAGGGCTTTGTCGAAACCTCCAATGTCAACGTGGTGCAGGAACTGGTCACCATGATTCAAACGCAGCGCGCCTACGAGATGAACTCCAAAGCGATCCAGACCTCGGACCAGATGCTGCAGAAATTGGGCCAACTGTGAACACCTACCTGAACCGCAGCAGCGCGCGCCGGCTGGGCAGCACCCTGGCGACCGGCGCGCTGGCGCTCGGGCTGGTCCTGCTCAACGCCGGTTGCGCCGGCCTGCCGCAAGCAGCCCAGGTCGATTTTGCCCAGGCCAAGCCAGCGCCAGCGCCGCTCGCCACCATGGCCAGCGTTGAGCCGCCCCACAGCGGCGGCCTGTTCAACAGGGTCAGTTACCGCCCGGCGTTTGAAGACCCGCGCGCGCGCGCCATTGGCGACAGCATCACGATTCAGATCGTCGAAACCGTCACCGCCAGCCAGGTCTCGTCCTCCACCGCCAATCGCAGCAGCAGCGCCGCCGCCAGCTTCTCCGCCTTTCCGGTCCTGCCGGCGTCGGAGCTGGCCAAGCTCAAGGTCGGCGCCGCCTCGGAAAACGATTTTTCAGGCAAGGGCGGCACGCAAAGCGCCAACACGTTTGCCGGCACCATCACCGCCACCGTGGTTGAGGTGCTGCCCAACGGGCACCTGCTGGTCACCGGCGAGAAGCAGATTGGCGTGAACCAGCATGTTGACGTGCTGCGCTTCTCCGGCACCATTGATCCGCGCCTGGTGCAGCCGGGCAATATCGTCAAATCGACCCAGGTCGCCAATGCCCGCATCGAGTCCAGGGGCCGCGGTGCCCAGGCCGAAGCACAGACAGTTGGCTGGTTAACCCGCTTCTTTTTCAGCTTTCTGCCGTTCTAAAGTTCTTGAAAATCGGGCTCAGGGCTAAGCCAACATGCAAACTGATTTCACACCACGCCAACTTCGCCGCTGCTGGGCGCTGCTGGCCGCGCTGGGGCTGCTGGCGGGGCTA
>JAKFXU010000089.1 GCA_021731215.1 Rhodoferax sp. | reverse complement strand
GGGCCGGGCTCAGGCCGCGCCAGCGGCGGTCTTCAAAGGCGGATCGGGCAGCGGCCACCGCGGCGTCTATGTCGGCCTCGGCGCAGCGCGCCACCGGGGCCAGCCGGCGGCCATCGACCGGCGAAATGCAGTCGAAGGTCTGGCCATCGCGGGCCGCGACGCGCTCGCCGTTGATGAAGGCGCGGCCGTCGAAATTCAGTTCTGTCATGTCTGCCTCGCTATAAAAAGTCAGTCACCCCTGCTGCGGCGCGTAGCAGGCCGCCCGGCGCCTAGGACCTGTTCAAGGCCGTCAGTTCTGCACGCGTCGCGGCGGCGATCTCGCGCGCACGCCTGCGGGTCTGGCGCGCCACCCAAATGCTGTAGCCCACAATCACGATCGTCACCGCGACGATCAGCAGGGTGGCGGCGGCGTAAATGGTGGGGTTGATGCCGCGCCGCGCATAGCCAAAAATCACTTGCGGCAAGGTGTTGACACCCGGACCGGACAAGAATTCCGAGATCACCACATCGTCAAACGAGAGCGTGAAGGCCAGCAAAAACGCGGCCAGGATGGCCTGAAAAATGTTGGGCAGGGTAACCAGGAAGAACACTTGATGCGGGCGTGCGCCCAGGTCCATGGCGGCCTCCTCGATGGAGCGGTCCATCTCCAGCAGGCGCGACTGGATCACCACCATGCCGTAGGCCATGCCCAGCAGGGTGTGGCCAAAAATAATGGTCAACATGCCGCGTTGGGGCCAGCCAAAAAAGTTCTGTGCACCCACCATCAGCAGCAGCAGCGACAGGCCAATCACCACCTCGGGCATCACCAGCGGCGCGTTCACCATGCCCGAGAAAATGGTGCGCCCCAGAAAGCGCCGGTAGCGCACCAGCACAAAGGCGGCAAAAGTGGCCAGCACGGCCGACAGCAGGCCGGTGATGGTCGCCACCTTGAGCGACAGCCAGAAGCCTTCGACAATCTTGGTGTCGCGTGTCAGGGCCTCATACCAGCGCAGTGAAAAACCGGTGAAGCGGGCGTCCTGGCGTGTGCTGTTGAACGAGAACAGGATCATGAAGAACAGGGGCAGGTACAAAAACAGGAACACCAGCGCCAGCCACAGCTTGCCAAAATGCTTTTCCAGATAGGTTTTCACAGCCGCCTCCTCACTTGCGGGCTTCGACCGGGTCGCCGGTGTAGTGATAGTAAATCGCCAGCGGAACGACGATCAGGGCGATCATGACCACCGCCAGCGCGGTGGCGCGTGGCCAGTTGTTGCTGGTGAACATTTCGTCCCACACCACGCGACCGATCATGATGTTCTCGGGACCGCCCAGCAAGGAGGGGATCACGAACTCACCCACGGACGGAATGAAGACCAGCATGAAGCCGGCAATGATGCCGGTCTTGGACAGCGGCACCGTCACCAGCCAGAACGACTTGAACGGCGATGCGCCCAGATCGTAGGCGGCTTCGAGCAGGCGAAAATCCATCTTGACCAGGTTGGCGTACAGCGGCAGCACCATGAACGGCAGGTAGACGTAGGTCATGCCGACCAGCATCGACACGTTGCTGTAGAGCATCTGGATCGGATCGCTGATGAGACCCAAAGACATCAACATCTGGTTCAGCACGCCCTGGTCGGCCAGGATGCCTTTCCAGGCATAGACGCGCAACAGGAACGAGGTCCAGAACGGCAACATCACCATCATCAGCAAGGCCGGACGCAGGCTGGGCGACGAGCGCGCAATGAAGTAGGCAAACGGATAGCCGAGCAAGAGGCACAGCAGGGCCGTGCACAGCGCATACCAGATCGAGCGCAGGTAGGCCTCGATATAAATGGTTTGAAAAAGAAGGCCGCCCTCCGGGGTGCGAAAGATGGACAGGTAATTTTCGTATTTGAGCTTGAGCAGGCCGGTGTCAGAGTCCCAGATCGGTTTGAACGGGCTAATGTCGTTGCCGACATCGACAAAGCTGATGTAGAGCAGTATCAGGAACGGCAGAAAGAAAAAGATCACCAGCCAGACATAGGGCACGCCGATCACGAAGCGTTTTCCCGGCATCGGAAAATTGGTCGCGGCCATTTGCTGCCTTTCAGTCGCGCAGGACAATGCCGGCGTTGTCGCCCCACCAGAAAAATACCTGCTCTTCCCAGGCTATCTTGCTAAGGTCATGGCGCGAGGTATTGGCCTCGGTGATGCGCACGCGCTGGCCGTCACTGGCGCGCACGAGGTAGGTGTTGTAGGAGCCAAAGTAGGCAACCTCCTTGACCTGGCCGGTGAAAATATTTTTGTCAACGGCGGGCCGCTGCTGGCTGATCTCGATCTTTTCCGGGCGCACGGCGATGGTCACCGGCATGTTCAAGGGGCCGCTAACGCCATGCGCCACATGAATTTCACCGATGCCGGTGGCAGCGGCGCAGCGGTCAGGCTCGTCAACACTGAGCCGGCCTTCAAACAGGTTGACGTGGCCAATGAAGTCGGCGACAAAGCGGTTGGCCGGATACTCGTAAACCTCTTCGGGTGTGCCGATTTGCAGCACACGGCCCTTGCTGCTCATGACGGCAATGCGATTGGCCATGGTCATGGCCTCTTCCTGGTCGTGCGTGACCATGACACAGGTCACGCCTACTTTTTCAATGATGTTGACCAGCTCGAACTGGGTCTGTTCGCGCAGCTTCTTGTCCAGCGCGCCCAGGGGCTCGTCAAGCAGCAGCAGCTTGGGCCGCTTGGCCAGGCTGCGCGCCAGCGCCACCCGCTGTTGCTGCCCCCCTGAGAGTTGGTGCGGCTTGCGCTTGGCGAAGGAGCCCAACTGAACCAGGTCGAGCATCTCGCCCACGCGCTGCTTGATTTCAGCGCTGGGCAGGCGCTCGCGCTTCAAACCAAAGGCGATGTTCTCCCAAATGTCCAAATGCGGAAACAGAGCGTAGGACTGGAACATCATGTTGATGGGACGCTCGTAAGGTGGCAATGTGGCCACATCCTGCCCACCGAGCAAAATACGGCCAGAGCTTGGCTTCTCAAACCCCGCCAACATGCGCAGCAAGGTCGATTTGCCACAACCCGAGCTGCCCAGCAAGGCAAAAATCTCGCCCTGGCCAATCGACAGCGACACTTCGTCCACTGCCAACGCTTCGTCAAAGCGCTTCACCAGTTTTTCAGTAACCAAATAGCCGTCACTCACGCTTTTGTCCGCCATCTATCGACCTTTGCTTTGGTGCATCAGAAACTAACAAGGGCTGCTCATACCCGCCGGTACAAACAGCCCTCGATCAGATCAAGGGTGGGGCCTTACTTGCCCTTTTTGAAGCTGTTGTAGGCGTTGGCCATGGCTTCACGGGCTTGGTTGGTGAAACTGCTCGGAGCAATCATCTTGGCGAAGTAGTCGGCATCGACAAAGATGGTTTTGTTGCCTGCAATCTCGGGCTTGACCATAGCCACGGCCGCCTTGTTGCCGGTCGGGTAATTCATTTCGTTGGCCATCAGCGCCGCGTTTTCGGGGCGCAGATAGAAGTCGATAAAGGCGTGGGCGTTATTGGGGTGCTTGGCATCTTTGGTGATGGCCATGGTGTCAAAGAAAATCAAGGCACCGGTGCTGGGCAACAGCGACTCGATCACGTCCTTGGATCGGTTTTCCTTGGCCCGGGCAGCGGCGATGTTGATGTCGCCCGACCAGCCAATGGCAACACAGGCCTTGCCGCCCGCAATGTCATCAATCATGGTTGAACTGAACAGGCGCACGTCCTTGCGCACTTTGGCCAGCATGGCGGCCGCCGCCTTATAGTCGACGGGGTCATTGGAGTAAGCATCCTTGCCGATGTAATGCAGCGCCACTGGAATGATCTCGGTGGGCGAATCCAGGTAGGCGATGCCGCAGGCCTTGAGCTTGGCGGTGTACTTGGGATCAAACACCAGGTCCCAGGCGTTGTCCGGCATCGGCATGGCGCCCAGCGCTTTGCTCACCTTGGTCCGGTTGATGCCGACCGTGGTGAAGCCCCAGGCCCAGGGCACCAGATGCTTGTTGTCAGGGTCGGCCTTGGTCAGGGTGCCCATGATGGCGGGGTCCAGATTGGCCAGGTTCTGGATTTTTGACTTGTCCAGCGGCTGTAGCAAACCCCCTTCAATCTGGGGTTTGGCAAACACGGTGCCCGGCACCACGATGTCGTAGCCGGAATTGCCCGCCACCAGCTTGGCATGCAGGGCTTCATTGGTCTCGAAGGTGTCGTAGTTGACCTTGATGCCCGACTCTTTCTCGAAGGCGGCGATCATGCCCTCCGGGATGTAGTCCGGCCAGTTGTAAATGTTGAGCAGCTTTTCCTCGGTGTTGACCGCCACCGCGGCCGGCGCGCTGGCGACCGGTGCCGGGGCAAGCACCGCCACCGGGGGCTCCTCTTTCTTGCCACAGCCGACCAGCACCAGCGCCGACAGCGCAAACGACCACAGGTATTTTTTCATCATGCTTGTCTCTCCATTTGAAAAATTGGGAAAATTGCAGGCATTAGTTTAAGGCACGCTAAAAGCAAATCCCTGCCATTTCAGACGACTCAGAGTTGTCCTTTTTGTTTCAGGTCCTGTTGGGTCAGATTCAACGCCAGGCGGATCAGTCGAATCATTTCATCAATCTCGGCCGTCGTCATGACCAGTGGCGGCGCAATGATCATGCGATCGCCCACGGCACGCATGATCAGGCCATTGTTGAAACAGTGCCCACGGCACAGCATACCGACCGCGGCATCGGGGTGAAAGCGCGCGCGCGTCGCCTTGTTCTTGACCAGCACCAGCCCGGCCATGAAACCACAGGTCTCGGCCAGCCCGACCAGTGGATGATCGCTGAGCTCGCCAAAGCGCCGCGCCAGGTAGGCGCCCAGTTCACCCTTGACCCGCTGCACCAACTGCTCGCGCTCCATGATGTCCAGGTTGGCCAGCGCCACGGCGCAGGCCACCGGATGGCCGCTGTAGGTGTAGCCATGGGTGAACTCGCCACCCTGCTCGATCAACACCTTGGCCACGCGGTTGCCAACCATGACACCACCCAGGGGAATGTAGCCACTGGTCACGGCCTTGGCAAAGGTCACCAGATCGGGCTGATAGCCAAACTTTTCATAGGCAAACCAGTGACCGACCCGGCCAAAGGCGCAAATCACCTCATCACTGATCAACAAAATGCCGTACTTGTCCACGATGCGCTGAATTTCCGGCCAATAGCTGTCAGGCGCAATGATGACGCCGCCCGCCCCCTGCACCGGCTCGGCAATAAAGGCGGCGACACGGTCGGGCCCAAGCGCCAGTATCTTCTCCTCCAGCCAGCCGGCGGCGCGCAGCCCGAACTCATCGGCAGTTTCCCCCGGCAAGCCGTTCTCGAAGAAATAGGGCTGTCCAATATGGGCTATGTTGGGAATCGGCAAATCGCCCTGCGCATGCATGCCGCTCATGCCACCGAGCGAGGCGCCGGCCATGGTGCTGCCGTGATAGGCGTTCAAGCGGCCGATGATCACCTTGCGCTCCGGTTGACCCAGCAAATCCCAATAGCGGCGCACCATGCGCACGTTGGAATCGTTGCTCTCGCTGCCACTGGACGAGTAAAAAACATGCGCGAAGCTGCGCTCCCCGACCGGGGGCGCCAACGCCGCCAGCCGCGCCGCCAGTTGCACCGCCGGCAGATTGGTGGTCTGAAAAAAGCTGTTGTAGAACGGCAGCGTCATCATTTGCCGATAGGCGGCGTCGGCCAGCTCCTGGCGTGCGTAACCGACGTTGACGCACCACAAGCCACTCATGGCATCGAGCATTTTTTCGCCCTCGGAGTCCCACACGTAGATGCCCTGGGCATGGGTGATGATGCGCGCGCCACGGGAAGCCAAATCCTTGAAATCGGTGAACGGGTGCAAAAAATGCGCGCTGTCGAGCGCCTGGATCTCCCGGGTGCTTAAGTGTTGCTTATCCGCAAAAGCATTCATATCGAGGGTTCTTGCCTGGGGATCACGGGGTGTGGCTTAAACATGCAGCAGCAGGTGCTCACGCTCCCACGGTGAAATCACCTTCATGAACTCGTCAAACTCCAGTTCCTTGATTTCCGAGTACACCGTAATGAACTCCTTGCCCAGCACCTCGTGCAGATCGGACTCGCGGCGCAACCAGTCCAGCGCTTCGCCCAGACTGCGCGGCAGCGAATAGGGCGCCAGGTAAGCATCGCCCTTCATTTCGGCTTTCGGTTTGATCTTGTTTTTCAGACCCAGGTAGCCGCAGGCCAGCGTCATGGCCAAGGCCACATAAGGGTTGGCATCGGCGCCAATGACGCGGTTTTCAAGCCGGCGCGCCTGTGGCGATGAAATCGGCGAACGAATCCCGACCGTGCGGTTGTCACAGCCCCACTCGATGTTGATCGGAGCCGCCGTATTGCGGGACAAGCGGCGATAGCTATTGACATAGGGCGCCACCAACACCATGGCGGCCGGAATGTAGCGCTGCAAGCCACCGATGTAGTGCAAGAAGGCCTCCGACGGCGAGCCATCTTCCTGGCTGAAAATATTCTTGCCGGTGGCGATGTTCAAGATGCTCTGATGCACGTGCATCGCGCTGCCCGGCTCGGTCGCGATCGGCTTGGCCATGAAGGTGGCGTACATGTCGTGGCGCAGCGCCGCTTCGCGCACCGTGCGCTTGAAAAAGAACACCTCGTCGGCCAGCCCGAGCGGCTCCGCATGGAAAAAGTTGATTTCCATCTGACCGGCGCCGACCTCGTGAATCAAGGTATCGACATTGAGCTCCATCTTGTCGCAGTAGTCGTAGATGTCCTCGAACAGCGGATCGAACTCGTTCACCGCATCGATGCTGTAAGCCTGGCGTGAGGTCTCGGCCCGCCCGCTGCGACCGACCGGCGCACGCAACAAAGTGTTGGGGTCGGTGTTGCGGGCGGTCAGGTAAAACTCCAGCTCGGGCGCCACGATCGGTTGCAGCCCTTCGGCCGCAAACAGATCACAAACCCGGCGCAGCACGGAGCGCGGCGCAAACGCAACCAGATTGCCCTGATGGTCAAAACAGTCGTGAATGACCTGGGCGGTCGGGTCAACGGCCCAGGGCACGATGCGCACGGTGGAGGGATCGGGGCGCAGCTGCATATCCTTGTCGGTCGGGTCAATCACGTCGTAATAAGGGCCACTTTCAGGAAACTCGCCGGTGACACCCATCGCCACAATGGCCTGTGGCAAGCGCATGCCGCGATCTTCGGTGAACTTGCCGCGCGGCAGAATTTTGCCGCGCGCCACGCCGGTCAAGTCGGGCACCAGACACTCGACCTCGGTCACCCGTCGCTCATTGAGCCATTGCTCCAGATCGTTGAAGCTCATGGTTTTCTTGTCGTTCATCAAATACTCCCGGTTGCGCTTGGCCGCGCCTGATC
>JAKFXU010000236.1 GCA_021731215.1 Rhodoferax sp. | reverse complement strand
AACCAGGCCGGTGAAGACAACCGCAACGTGGCCCGCATGGCGGCCCTGCTGGCCGGTCTGCCGATCGAAGTCCCCGGCGCCACCATCAACCGCCTGTGTGGCTCGGGCCTGGATGCTTTGGGCAGCGCAGCCCGCGCCATCAAAGCCGGAGAAGCTACATTAATGATAGCGGGCGGGGTTGAGAGCATGAGCCGCGCGCCGTTTGTCATGCCCAAGATGGAGAGTGCTTTCAGCCGCAGCAACACGGTTTACGACAGCACCATAGGCTGGCGATTCATCAACAAGTTGATGAAAGAAAAATACGGTGTCGACAGCATGCCCGAGACGGCCGAGAACGTGGCCAGCGAATTCCAGATCAGCCGCAAGGCGCAGGACCGCATGGCGCTGGCCAGCCAGATGAAGGCGGTGGCGGCGCAGCAAGCCGGGCATCTGGCGCGCGAAATCACACCGGTGACGATTGCCCAAAAGAAGGGCGACGCCCTCGTCGTCGACACCGACGAACACCCGCGCGCAACCAGCCTGGAAGCGCTGGCCAAACTCAAACCGATCGTGCGCCCCGACGGCACGGTGACGGCCGGCAACGCCAGCGGCGTCAATGACGGCGCCTGCGCGCTGCTGCTGGCCGACGAGAAGAGCGCGGCCCAAAACGGTTTGACGCCCAAAGCCCGCGTGGTCGCCATGGCCAGCGCCGGCGTGGCGCCGCGCCTGATGGGCATAGGCCCGGCCCCGGCCACGCAGAAAGTGCTGGCGCTGAGCGGCCTGAAGCTTGAACAAATGGACGTGATCGAACTCAACGAAGCCTTTGCCGCGCAAGGCCTGGCGGTGCTGCGCCTGCTGGGGCTGCAGGACGACGACCCACGTGTCAACGCCTGGGGCGGCGCGATTGCACTGGGCCATCCGCTGGGCGCCTCCGGTGCGCGCCTGGCCACCACCGCCGTCAATCGCCTGCACGCCAGCGGCGGCCGCTACGCGTTATGCACCATGTGTATTGGCGTCGGCCAGGGCATTGCGGTAATTCTGGAACGGGTTTGAATTGACGCACTGTCCATTTCCAGACAACAGCTACGTTGCCCCGTGCTGAATATCAGGCAACGCCAGGAATGGCATCAATGACGGATGCGTAGAGCTTTGCGGTCATTGGGATTTTCCAAATGGCTGAGCGGTCCCGACCAGGAGCGGGTGTACACCGGTGGCTGCTTTGGGGCATCAAGACTAGCACTGCTTCTGGACTCAATTCAATGCCATTCTCCAATAATGGCATTGAATACTGCGGAATACTCGCAAGCTGAATATCGTGATGATGGCCTTGCCAGACTCGTCATAACTGCGTGCAGAGCGCGGGTTTTCACAATGTTCCAGCCTGCCATACTTTGACTAATGCGGTTGAATTTCATGTTCGTCTTGTTCACTTGCTAGGCCAGTGATCAGAAAGGTCAGCCACTGCGACAAAGCCGGGTAAAGGTTGTCAGAAAACCCTCCTGAAATAGGTGCGAAAGACAAAAATCAGCGTCGGCTTGGCCACTTTAGCGAGTGTCGTCTACAAGCGCCGATTCTCGGGGAAAAATGAACCGCCAAACTCAAGTCCTTCAGACCGGAACTTTGGAATACTGCCGCGCCAGCGCCTCAAACTCTGAGAGTTTCGGGTCCTGACCCGTTTCCTCTTGCAGGATGGCACCCACACGTGGCCCAAGCGTCATCGCCAACTCTGCATCAATGAACAGACAACGACTGCGTCTGGCCAACATGTCTTCCACCGTGCGGGCGTATTCATGACGCGCGGCGTAGCGAACCATGCCCTCGGTCAAGCCCGGTGCAAGTTCGATGTCGCAGCCTGGCATGGCTTTGACTTGGGGCTGCTCCGAACCATAGGAATGCAAGCCCTCGGCTTGGCTGATGGTTTGCATCGACGTGCTCCCATCGTCAGCACCCAGCAGGCGCAGCCCGGCAGTGACCGCCTGCGGCAGGTTCGTCCCGGAGATGAGTTTTTTGTCGATGCATTGCTGCAGCAAGTCTTCGGCCATGGCACGGTAAGTGGTCCACTTGCCGCCTGTTACCGTCACGAGGCCACTGTGGCTCACCAGCACAGTATGCTCGCGACTCAGGCCCTTGGTGTTATCACCGTCGTCGTTCTGCGGCTTTACCAGTGGGCGCAGGCCAACCCAAATGCTTTTCACATCGGCGCGTGTCGGCGCCTTGGCCAGATAGCGGGCGGCTTCTCTGAGGATGAAATCCACCTCCTCCTTGAAAGCAACGGGCTCACGGGCCAGATCCTGTCGGGGCGAATCCGTGGTGCCCAGAATGACCTTGCCCAGCCAGGGAATCGCAAAAAGCACCCGCCCATCCACTGTCTTGGGCACCATCAGTGCCACATCAGAGTCAAGAAAACTGCGATCCACCACCAGATGAACGCCCTGACTGGGCGCCACAATGGGCTCAAAGGGTCGCTGGCCAACGCCGACGTGAGCATGGGCCACGTCGTCTTTCTGCCGCAGTTCATCGACCCAAACGCCGGCCGCGTTGACTACACAGCCGGCCCGGATATTGATCGACGCTCCGGTCTCGGTGTCCTCGCACACCAAGCCGCAAATCTTTCCCGCGTCATACTTCAAATCGATGGCTCGACAGTAGTTGACGAGCAAGGCCCCATGCATCGCCGCCGTCTTGGCCAGGGTCACGGCCAGCCGGGCATCATTGAACTGGGCGTCCCAGTACATCACCCCGCCTTTAAGGTGGGTCGGGTTGGCTCGGGGCAAAGAGCGCAGCGTGGCATCACGCCCGAGAAGACGGGTCTTGCCCAGACCAGCCTGCCCGGCCAGAACGTCATACAAGGTCAGGCCGATGCCATAAAACAGCGTTTCCCACCAACGGTAGGATGGCATCACAAAGGCCAGAGGCTGCGCCAGATGCGGCGCATTGCGCAGGACCGTGGTGCGCTCAAACAGCGCCTCGCGCACCAGTGAAATATTTCCTTGCGCGAGATAACGCACGCCACCATGCAACAGCTTGGTGGCCCGCGACGACGTGCCTTTGGCGAAATCATGCGACTCTACCAATACCACCTTCAGTCCGCGCGATGCGGCGTCCAGCGCCACGCCCAAGCCGGTTGCGCCCCCGCCTATGACGGCCAGGTCGTACAGCGTGTCCTGGTTCAGGCGGCCGATCAAGTCGGCGCGCCGGGTCGGCAAGGCGGGTGGATGAGTGGGCATGCTTTAGCCGTTAACCCAGGCTTTGGAACGCTCCACCGCCTGGTGCCAGCGTGCTTGCTTGGCCTCGCGTCCGGCGTGGCTGAGCAAGGGTTCAAACCGACGGTCAATCCGCCATTGCTCGGCGACTTCGTCTGCACCGGACCAAAAGCCCGTAGCCAAGCCCGCCAGATAGGCTGCGCCCAGTGCCGTGGTTTCGGTGACGACCGGTCGAACCACGGGCACACCAAGCAAGTCGGCCTGGATTTGCATGAGCAAGTTGTTGTGACACGCACCCCCGTCAACGCGCAGTTCACTGAGCGCTATGCGGGAGTCGCTGTTCATAGCGGAAAAGACATCGGCGACCTGTAGGGCGATCGATTCCAGCGCGGCCCTGGCGATGTGGGCGCGCGAGGTGCCACGCGTCATGCCAACCAAAGCCGCCCTGGCGCGACTGTCCCAGTGCGGCGTGCCCAACCCGGCGAAGGCGGGCACCAAGTAGACATCATCGGTGTCGGCGACCCGACTCGCGAGGGCTTCGACCTCTTGGGCAGACTGAATGATTTCCAGACCGTCGCGCAGCCACTGAATCGTGGCGCCGCCCATGAACACCGAGCCTTCGAGGGCGTAGCAGGTATTGGCCAGTTCCCGCGGCGCGGCCCCGGACAGCGCAGGACCCGCCCAGGCCACCGTGGTGAGCAATTTGAACTGACTGGACACTGCTGCAGTGCCGGTGTTCATCAGCATGAAGCAACCGGTTCCGTAGGTGTTCTTGGCCATGCCCGGGCTGTAGCACGCCTGACCGAATGTTGCGGCCTGCTGATCACCAGCCACCCCGGCAATGCGCAGCGGCGCGCCAAACAGCGAGGCGTCTGTCTCGCCAATTACCCCGCTGGATGGCACCACCTGGGGCAACACGCTAGCGGGGATGTTGAACAGTGCCAGCAGTTCCGCGTCCCAGCGCATGTCCAGAATGTTGAAGAGCTGTGTGCGAGAGGCGTTGCTGGCATCGGTGACATGCAAACGGCCTCCGGTAAGCTTCCAGATCAGCCAGCTGTCCACCGTGCCAAACGCCAACTCGCCGCGCTCGGCGCGGTCACGAACGCCGGGCACATGATCGAGCAACCACTCGATCTTGCTGCCTGAAAAATACGCATCGAACCGCAAGCCGGTTTTCTTCTGTACGCGTTGCGCCTGGCCGCCTTCCTGGAGTTCTGCGCAGCGAGTTGCGGTGCGGCGGTCTTGCCAGACGATGGCGTTGGCCACCGGCTCACCGGTCTTGCGGTCCCACAGCACGGTGGTCTCGCGCTGGTTGGCGATACCTATGGCGCTGATTTGTTGCGGCGTCAGGTGCAGCTTGCTCAGTACCTCACGGGCCACCGCGTATTGCGTGCGCCAGATATCGTTCGCATCGTGCTCGACCCAGCCGGGATGTGGAAACAGCTGGCGAAATTCTTGCTGCGCCATTGCGGCAACCTGCCCCTGGCGATCGAATACGATGGCGCGCGAGCTGGTGGTGCCCTGGTCGAGGGCGAGGATGTAGCCCTTGGCCAGGATCGCTTTCATGTGTTGCCTCAGGGCTGGGGCCAGTAGCGATCCCGCACCAGTTTCTTGTACAGTTTGCCCGTCGCGTGACGCGGCAGCTGCTCTTCAAAATCGATAGTCCGCGGGCACTTGAAGGACGCCAAGCGCTGCCTGCAGTAGTCGATCAACTCCTCGGCCAGGGCCGGGCCGATGTCGCGCGCATCGACCGGCTGCACCACGGCTTTGACTTCCTCGCCGAAGTCCTCGTTGGGCACACCGATCACCGCCACGTCCAGCACCTTCGGGTGTCCGATCAACACATTCTCAGCTTCTTGCGGGTAGATGTTGACCCCACCCGAGATGATCATGAAGGCACGGCGGTCCACCAAATAGAGGTAGCCCTCTGCGTCCATGCGGCCGATGTCGCCGAGCGTCGTCCAGCCCAGGGCGTTGCGTGTCTCCGCGGTCCTGTCCGGGTCGTTGTGATACGTGAAAGCAGGACCGTTGGAAAAGTACACCAGGCCGGTTTCGCCTTGCGCCAGCTCGACACCGCTTTCGTCACAAATGTGCAGTTGGCCCTGCGTGGCGCGACCGACCGAGCCTTTGTGCAGCAGCCACTCGTGCGAGGTGATTGAGCAGAAACCATTGTTCTCGGTGCCCGCGTAATACTCCCACAGGATCGGGCCCCACCACGCCAGCATCTGTTCCTTCACGTCGATGGGGCAAGGCGCCGCCGCATGCACGGCCACTTGCAAGGACGAGACATCAAAGCTCGCCCGCACCTCTAGCGGCAACTTGAGCAGCCGCACAAACATGGTCGGCACCCATTGGCTGTGCGTCACCCGATGCTTTTCGATCATTTCCAGCGATCGCTTGGCATCGAAGCTGGCCATCACCAACACCGTGCCGCCGAGCTTGATGACGGTCATGCAGTGGCGCAAGGGCGCTGCGTGATAGAGCGGAGCGGGTGACAGATAGCGGCACTCATGCCCGTAACCAAACAGGGGTTCGAGCAGGTTGACCAGCATCGTGCGCTGGCCTGCTGGTGTGTTGCTCATGGGCCACTTGACGCCCTTGGGCCGCCCGGTCGTGCCCGACGAATACAGCATGTCCAAGCCCTGACCCGGGTCCGGTATGGCTTGCGTGGGGGCGCTGTCGACGGCAGCCTCCCAGCTCGGCATGCCGGAACTGATGCCGCCCACGCTGAAACAGCACACATGTTGGGGCAGCAAGGCCCTGAGCATCGGCGTCACGGCTTCGATCGCATCAGAGACCACCAGAACTTTCGCCGAGCAGTCTTTGACGATGTAAGCCACTTCATCAGCATTCAAGCGGGTGCTGATGGTGGTGTAGTAAACCCCCGCCCGGTCCATGCCAAAACAGGCTTCCAGAAAACGGCGGTTGTTTTCCATCAGGATGGCGACATGATCGCCAGGTCCAACGCCGCAAGACCGCAGCACCTGGGCGACTTGGTTAGCCCGGGCATCGAGCTGTGCGTAGCTGACTTGCTCACCGGTCTCGCACATTTCAAATGCGATCTTATCGGGATGGGCAAGGGCGGGATCAATGGGAAAAAGCATGGTGGACGCGCTGGTTCAATGCGAGTGGGTTTAATGGACGATGCAGACCTTGCCAAACTGAGCGCCGCTCCTGAGGTAGGCCATGGCCTCCTTCAGCGCCTCAAATTCGAAGGTTCGGTCCACCGTCGACTTGATCTTGTGCTGGTTCATGGCCCGGATCATGGCCTCGAAACCATCGCGGTGGCCGACCGTGACCCCCTGCAACCGCACCTGGCGCGTGATGATTAGACCCAGCGAGGTGGCCATGGCACTGCCCGAGAGAATGCCGATCATGGCGATGGTGCCGCCAGCCCGGATGCAGCGCAGCGACTGGGGCAAGGTTTTCTCGCCACCCAGCTCTACGATCAGGTCGTAACCACGGCCCGAGGTGATCTCCCGCGTGGCCTTGGCCCATTCCGGCACCGCCCGGTAGTTGATGGTTTCATCGGCACCCAATTGCCGGACCTTTTCCATTCGCTCGTCGCTCGACGTGATGACCGTGACATGCGCGCCCAGCAGCTTGGCGAACTGAACCGCGAACAGGGCCACGCCGCCGCAGCCCTGGACCAACACCCGGTCACCGGGCTTGATGTGGCTGGCGCTGGTAAGGGCACTCCAGGCTGTGAGCGCAGCGCACGGCAAGCTCGCGGCCTCGGCATCGCTCAGGTGGGCCGGGGTCTTGACTACCCCCTGCTCTGACAGGCACATGATCTCGGTCATGGTTCCATCGATTGGGCCACCCAAGGACTGGGTCAATCGCTCCAGATCGGGCTCGCCACCGATCCAGTTCTGAAAATAGGTCGGGCACACGCGGTCGCCCACGGCGACGCGCGACACGCCCGGGCCAATGTCGCAGACCACACCCGCCCCGTCCGAGACCGGTATCAGCGGCAGGGTGCCTGTGTAACTGCCATAACCGCGCTCGGGCACCACTAGATCGCGGTAATTCAGCGATGACGCTTTCATGCGCACCAACACCTGGCCCGGCCCGGCTTGGGGCTCTGGCCGTTGCGACAATTTGAGGTTTTCCATTCCCCAGTCACCTTCCACTTGAAATACACGCATGAGGTTTTTCCTTCCAAGAAAATTAAACAGCTTTTACGCCTGTGAAT
>JAKFXU010000239.1 GCA_021731215.1 Rhodoferax sp. | reverse complement strand
AAGCGCCCCGCTGGCCGCCGCAATGTGGAGTTGAGCGAGGAACTGAAAGCCTACAAAGGCGTTTGGGTCTTCATCGAACACGACCGCGGCCATGTGCACAGCGTGTCGTGGGAGCTGGTGGGCGAGGCGCGCAAGCTGGCCGACAAGCTCGGTTGCCCGGTCAGCGCGGTGCTGCTCGGCGGTCCCGACGAGCCGCTGGAAAAGTTCGCCGCCGAGGCCTTCAGCTTTGGCGCGGACCAGGCCCACATCATGAAGGACCCGGTGCTCAGGGGCTACCGCAACGAACCCTTCACCAAGGGTCTGACCGACCTGGTCAACAAGTACCATCCCAAGATTCTGCTGCTGGGCGCAACCTCGATGGGGCGTGACCTGGCGGGCTCGGTCGCCACCACGCTGCTCACCGGACTGACCGCCGACTGTACCGAACTCAACATTGACCCCACTTCGCGCGCGCTGGCCGCCACGCGCCCGACCTTTGGCGGCTCGCTCTACTGCACCATCATGACGCTGGCCTACCGGCCGCAGATGGCCACGGTGCGGCCGCGCGTCATGCTGATGCCCAAGGCCGACACCAGCCGCACGGGTGAGATCACTTACGACACGCTGGGCATGGTGGAGACGCAAATCGTCACCAAGCTGCTCGACTTCATCGCCGACGCCCACAGCAACAAGATCAACCTGCCGTATGCCGACGTGATCGTCAGCGGTGGCAAGGGCCTGAAGAACCCCGATAACTTCAAACTGGTGTTCGAGTTGGCGCGCGTGCTCGGCGGCGAGGTCGGTGCCACCCGTCCCTGCGTGCAGGCCGGCTGGGTCGAGGCCGATCGGCAGGTCGGGCAGACCGGCAAGACGGTGCGACCCAAGCTCTACATCGCCGCCGGCATTTCGGGCGCGGTCCAGCACCGCGTCGGCTGCGAGAGCTCGGACGTGATCGTGGCGATCAACACCGACGCCAACGCGCCGATCTTCGACTTCGCGCACTACGGCATCGTCGGCAATGCGATGCAGGTGCTGCCCGCGCTGACGCAAGCCTTCGCCGCGCACCTGGCGCTGCGCGCGCGTCAAGCTGCCTAAAGGAGACCTGACATGAAGAAACCATCCCAATTCGATGCCATCGTCGTCGGCGCCGGCCCATCCGGCAACGCGGCCGCCTATACCCTGGCCAAGGCCGGACTCAAGGTGCTGCAGATTGAACGCGGCGAGTACCCCGGCAGCAAGAACGTGCAGGGCGCCATCCTCTATGCCAAGGCGCTGGAGGAGATCATTCCCGACTTCCGCGACGACGCGCCGCTGGAGCGCCACATCATCGAGCAGCGCATGTGGCTGCTCGACGAAACCTCCTTTGTCGGCACCCACATCCGCAGCGAGGACTACAACAAGCCGCCCTACAACCGCTACACCATCCTGCGCGCGCAGTTCGACAAATGGTTCAGCGCCAAGGTGCGCGAAGCCGGTGCCCTGCTGATCTGCGAGACCACCGTCAACCACCTGATCATGGACGGCGACCAGGTCGTCGGCGTCAGTTGCGACCGCCTGCAGGGCGAGGTCTTCGCCGATGTCGTGATCCTGGCCGACGGCGTCAATTCGACGCTGGCGCGCAAGGCCGGCTTCCACCCCGAGATTCCGGCCGGCAACGTGGCACTGGCGGTGAAGGAGATTCTGTTCATGCCCGAGGACACGATCCGCCAGCGCTTCAATGTCGGCGAGGAATCGGGCGTCGTGATCGAGATGGTGGGCCGCATCACCGACGGCATGATGGGCACCGGCTTTCTCTACACCAACAAGGAGTCCATCACCATCGGGGTCGGCTGCATGCTGGGCGACTTCAAGAACAACCCGAACCGCACCAGCCCCTACGTGCTGCTGGAGCAGATGAAGCGCCACCCCTCGGTCGCGCCGCTGATCGAGGGCGGCGAGATGAAGGAATACTGCGCCCACCTGATCCCGGAAGGCGGCTTTCATGCGATTCCGCAGATCTATGGCAACGGCTGGATGATCGTCGGCGACTCCGGCGGCTTCGTCAACGCGGTGCACCGCGAAGGCTCCAACCTGGCGATGACCACCGGGCGCCTGGCAGCCGAGACCGTGATCGCAGCCAAGGCCGCCGGCAAGGGCTTTCGCAGTGCCGCGCTCAAGGCCTACAAGAGCGCGCTCGACGCCAGCTTCGTCATGAAAGACTTGTACAAGTACCGCGACATGCCGGCCGTGCTGCACAAGAACCCGCAGTTCTTCACCAGCTACCCCGACATGGTGGCCCAGGCGGCCCGCACCATGATCACGGTGGACGGCGTGGACAAGAAGACCAAGGAGCGTGAAATATTCTCAAGTTTCCGCCGAACCCGCAAGCTCACCGGGCTGGTGGGCGATGCCTACAAACTCTGGAAGGCCATCCGATGAATGCCATCACCGTCAATGTCGAAGAGAAACTGTTCCAGAACCGTTACCGCGTCGACGCCGGGCGGCCGCACATCCGGATCAAGGACGCCGACATCTGCACCAACGATTGCGTCGCCAAGAACTGCACCTTCGTCTGCCCGGCGTCCTGCTACAAGACCGAGGGCAACGGCAGCGTGACCTTGATTACCGACGGCTGCCTGGAATGTGGCAGTTGCCGCATCATCTGCACCGAACACGTGAACGTGGACTGGGAATACCCGCGCGGCGGCCACGGCATTTTGTTCAAGTTCGGTTAAGGAACACGCGCCGGCTATGGCGGTCAGCATAAGGGCCGTCGTTCATGCTCAAACAGTCGATTTGACGGTACCCAGGCGCGCGCTAGCTTCGCGCAGGCAACTGGCGGTGGTGTCCCAGCCCAGGCAGGCATCGGTGATGGAGACGCCATAGCGCAGTTCTTGCCGGGGGCCGAATTTTTGCTGGCCTTCGAACAGGTTGGACTCCAGCATCACGCCTTTGATGCTGCGGTTGCCATCGGCAATTTGATGCACCACGTCTTTGAGCACCAGCGTTTGCAGGGCGTGATTCTTGCGCGAGTTGGCGTGGCTGCAATCAACCACGATGTTGAGCGGCAGCCGGGCCGCCGCCAGCGCCGCCTCGGCTTGCGCCACCGCCACCGAGTCGTAGTTGGGCACCGCGCCGCCGCGCAAAATCAGATGGCCCAACGGGTTGCCCCGGGTTTGCGTCACCGCCACCTGGCCGGCGCCATTGATGCCCAGAAAGGCATGCGGCTGCGCGGCCGACAGCATGGCGTTCAAGGCCACTTCCAGATCGCCATCGGTGCCGTTTTTGAACCCGACCGGGCTGGACAGGCCGCTGGCCATTTCGCGGTGGGTCTGGCTCTCGGTGGTGCGCGCGCCAATCGCGCTCCAGGCAATCAGGTCGCCCAGGTACTGCGGCGTGATCGGATCGAGCGCCTCGGTGCCGCAGGGCAGGCCCAGGTCGTTGATGTCGATCAGCAGCCGACGCGCCAGGCACAGGCCTTCTTCGATGTGAAACGAGTCGTCCATGCGCGGGTCGTTGATCAGCCCCTTCCAGCCGACGGTGGTGCGGGGCTTCTCAAAATAGACCCGCATCACCACAAACAGCTGGTCGGCCAGCTCGTCGGCCAGCGCCTTCAAGCGCCGCGCGTAGTCCATGGCGGCGCCCGTGTCGTGGATTGAACAGGGCCCGACCACCACCAACAGGCGCGGGTCGCGCCCGCTCAGGATGTCGGCCAGGGTGCGCCGCGCGGCGCTAACGGTTTCGGTGGCCCGGGCGCTGGCCGGAATCTCGTCGTGCAACTGGCTCGGTGGCAGCAGCGTGTGCTGCGACACCACGTTCAGGTTTTCAAGTGCGGTGGGGAAAGTCATGGCGGGGTCCGGTCAGGGGGCAGGCAGTGCGGCGCAAGCCCCAATGAAGCAGGCGCGATGAGCTGTCAATTTTAGAGCGCCTTCGCAAGCGCTTGATCCAGCACTTCGATCCAGTGCCGCACCGGCGTGGCGGTGCCGCTTTGCAGGTGCGTGATGCAGCCGATATTGGCCGACACGATCAGCCCGGGTGGCGCCTCGCCAATGGTGGCGTTCAGGTGGCCGAGCTTGCGCTCGCGCAACTGGTAGGACAGACCCGGATTGAGTACCGAGTAGGTGCCGGCCGAGCCGCAGCACAGGTGGGCTTCGGCGCCGGTCACTTTGATGTTGAAACCCAGCTCGGTCAGATGCTGCTCGACGCCGCCGCGCAGTTGCTGGCCGTGCTGCAGCGTGCACGGCGGGTGAAAGGCGATGGCCGTGGTGCTGACCGTGAGCTTGCCGCGCAGTTTGGCGCTGATTTCGGGCAGCCATTCGCTCAGGTCCTGGGTCAATGCACTGATGCGCGCGGCCTTGGCGGCATAGGCCGGGTCGTCCTGCAGCAGGTGGCCGTACTCCTTGACCGTGACGCCGCAGCCCGAGGCGTTCATGAGGATGGCCTCGACCCCGGCGCGGCCGGCCTGACCCTCGACATAGGGCCACCAGGCGTCGATGTTGGCGCGCATCTCCGCCTTGCCGCCATCCTGGTCGTTGAGGTGGAACTTGACCGCGCCGCAGCAACCGGCCTTGGGCGCGATGAGGCACTGGACGCCGGCCGCATCGAGCACGCGGGCGCTGGCGTGGTTGATGTTGGGGCTCATCGCCGGTTGCACGCAGCCGGCCAGCAGCAGCACCTGGCGCGCATGGGTGCGCGTGGGCCAGTGGCCGGCGTCCTGTTTGACCGGCACCTTGCTTTTGAGCACGGCGGGCAACAGCGGACGCACCAACTGCCCGAGTTTGAGGGCCGGGGCAAACAGGGGCGAGGGCAGGCCTTCCTTGAGCGCCCAGCGCAGCGCCCGTTGACCCAGCGGGCGCGCCACCTGGGCGTCAACCAGCTTGCGCCCGATGTCGAGCAGGTGGCCATAGGCGACGCCCGAGGGGCAGGTGCTTTCGCAGTTGCGGCAGGTCAGGCAGCGGTCCAGGTGGAGCTGGGTCTTGCGCGTCGGCGTGTCGCCTTCGAGTACCTGCTTGATCAGGTAGATGCGCCCACGCGGTCCGTCGAGCTCGTCGCCCAGCAATTGGTAGGTCGGGCAGGTGGCGGTGCAAAAACCGCAGTGCACGCATTTGCGCAGGATGGCCTCGGCGGCGCTGCCGTCGGCCGTGCCTTGGTATTCGGGGGCGAGATGGGTTTGCATAGGGGCGTGGCGTCTAAAAGTCGGGGTAGAGGCGGCCGCGGTTGAAGATGGCGGCCGGGTCAAACTCGTGCTTGAGGCGCTGGTGAATCTGCGCCAGCGGGGCTGGCAAGGGCTGAAAGCGCGCTGGCGCGCTGGCAGCGGACGCGGCGCTGGAGCGGAACAGCGTCGCGCTGCCACCGAGCTGGCTGGCCAACTGGCGCAGTTGCGCTTGCGCCGACCCAGGCGCCCACAGCCAGCGCTGGGCGCCGTGCCATTCGATCAATTGCGCATAGGGCAGCTCCAGCGCGGGCGCGGTTGGCGGCAGCGACAGGCGCCACAGGCACAGCTCCGGCGCGCTGGCGCTGAAGAACGGCAGGGTCTGATCGCGGCAGGCCTGCCAGTCGGGGCCGGCTTGCGCGTTGTCCATCAGCACGGCTTCGCCACCGGCCGCGCGCAGCTCGGCCATCATGCGCGGGCAGGCCGCTTGCACCGCCGCCACGGCGCCGCGCAGGCGCACAAACAGGTAGTCGCGGGCCGGGCTGGCGCTGTCATCAAACACCCAGCAACTGGCGTTCAGGGGCAGCGGCTGGCCACCCCAGCGATTGAGCAAATCAAGCGCTGCTTGCTGCGCGATGCCCGCACACATCAGCGTGGCCTCGGCCGGGGCGCGCGGCAGTACCTTGAGCGAGACTTGGGTGATCACGCCCAAGCTGCCCATGGCGCCCACCATCAGGCGCGAGACGTCGTAACCGGCCACGTTCTTGATGACCTGGCCGCCAAAAGTCAGCAGCTCGGCGCGGCCATTGAGCAGGGTGACGCCCAGCACGAAGTCGCGCACGGCGCCGGCGCTGGCCCGCGCCGGACCGCTCAGGCCGGCCGCCACCATGCCGCCACAGGTGGCGCGGCTCGGGCTGGCCGCCGTTGCCCCGAAAGCGGGCGGCTCGAACGCCAGACATTGACCGCGCTCGGCCAGGGCCGCCTCCAGTTCTGCCAGCGGGGTGCCGGCGCGCACGGTGACGACCAATTCACTCGGCTCGTAACTGATGATGCCGGTAAGCAGCGTGAGGTCGAGCAACTCGCCTTGCGGCGGCTGGCCATAAAAATCTTTGGAGCCGCCGCCGCGAAGGCGCAGCGGGGTGCCTGCGGCGGCGGCGGCGCGCACGCGCTCGGTGAGGTGGTAAAGGGCTGGGTCCATGTGGGGCAGGTGGGCGGTGAGGCCTCGAATGGTAAGCGTCAGCGCGGCGTTGTGGTGTGAATTTTTTGAACACCCGGGCTGCAAAAATTTGTCAGCCAAGCGCTTCGGCGTAAAAAAACAAGGGGCCACCGGCCCCTTGTTTTTTGAAGCAGGGCGTGGCTTACTGCCGGGCGAGCGCCCGCTCGGCCAGGTAGATCTCGATGCGGCGGTTTTTGGCGCGTCCGGCTTCCGTGTTGTTGTCCGCAATCGGCTCGTAGGAACCCCGGCCATCGATCTGGATGCGACGCCCGTCGACGCCGCGCGCCCCCAGGTAGTCGCGCGCGCTGGCGGCCCGGCTGAACGACAGCGGGTTGTTGATGCTGTCGGAACCGGTGCTGTCGGTGTGGCCGATGATGCGGATCTCGGTATTGGGCTGGCCAGCCAGGCCCTGCGCAAACTGGTCAAGAATGGGCTGCAGATTGGGCTTGATGTTGGAACGCCCGGTGTCGAACGAGATGTCGCTCGGGATGTTGAGCTTGAGCTGGTTGTCGGCGGTCTGCGTCACCACCACGCCGGTGCCAGCCGTGGCCTTTTCCATGGCGGCCTTCTTCTGGGCCATCTGGGTCGACCAGATGTAGCCCCCCAGCGCGCCGACCCCGGCGCCCACGGCCGCCGCGCCCTTGCTGTCGCCGATGGCGGCGCCGGCCAGGGCGCCCAGGCCGCCGCCAATGGCGGCGCTGCGCTGCGCCTCCGTCATGTTGGCGCAGCCGCTGGCCAGCACGGCAAGCGCGCCCAGGCTGACAACCAGGGTGCGGCTATGGGATGTGAAAGTTTTCATGATTTTTCTTCTCGTTGAGTGGGTTATAGGGTTTGTCAAAATAACAGCGGCCGCTCTATCGACGGCCCAGGTTCTCGATCCCGTCAATCACCATGCCGGTGCCGATGGCGATCAGCAGGATGTCGGAGGCCACCCGCACGTAGCGGTGTCCGGATGGCGGCACACCCAGTTGCACGACGAGGGACGCTGGCAAGTTGTAGTAAATCACCTCACGCGGCAGGGGCTGGCCGACGGCCCATTGACGCACCTGTCCGGGCGGCATGCAGCCGTTGTTTTTCT
>JAKFXU010000238.1 GCA_021731215.1 Rhodoferax sp. | reverse complement strand
ACCGCGCGCCCATCTTCATCGTCGGCGCCACTGGCCCGATGGACGAGACCAAGCGCCGTCCCCGGATCGACTGGATCCACTCGGCGCAGTCGCAGGGCGCGGCCATTCGCGACTACACCAAGTGGGACTACCAGCCGACCACGGTTGAGGGTGTGCCGGAAGCTTTCGCCCGTGCCTACTCGGTGATGATGACCGAGCCCCAAGGCCCAGTGTACATGTGCTACGACGCCTGGCTGCAAGAAAAGAAACTCGAGCACCCGGTGTCGCTGCCTCCAAAAAACTTCCAGACCGTGCCAGCGCCGATCGCTCCCGATCCCACCGCGCTGGCGAAAGCTGCCGACACGCTGGCGGCGGCCAAGCGGCCCGTGATCCTGACTGAGTATGTCGGCCGCGATCCGAAAGGCTTTGATGCGCTGGTCAAGCTGGCGGAGACGCTGGGTGCGCCGGTTTACGACCTCAACATGCGCCTGAGTTTCCCCGGTCGGCACCCGCTCAACATGAGCATGTCCAAGGACATCTTCCGCGACGCCGACGTGGTGCTGTGCCTGGACGTGCGCGATTGGGAGAAGCCCACGACGACGCTGGCCAGCACCACCCGCGAGCTGGTGAGCCTGGTGCCTAAGGGCTGCCAGTGGATCGACATCGGTTTCGGCGATCTGAATATTTCGGCCTGGGCGATGGACTACCAGCGCTTTCTGTATGCCGATCAGCGCATCGTGGCCGACACGACCGTGGCCATGCCTGCGCTCACAGCCTTACTCAAGCAGCGGACTCGCAAGGACGAGACGCTGGCCGCCCGGGTGGCCAAACGCAGCGCCGCAACCGGCCGCAAGCACGCCAACCTGCGTGCGCAGTGGGCCGCTGAGGCCAAACAGGATTGGGACTCCAGCCCCATTGCGCTGCCGCGCCTAGCCAGCGAAGTGTGGGACGCCATCAAGGATGAGGACTGGGTGCTGACCGCCGGCACGCTGGAAGACTGGACCCGCAAGCTGTGGGACTTCGACAAGCCTTACCGGCACGCCGGCAAGTCGCTGGGCACCGCCACCCAGTTCGGCATCTCGCTGGGCGTGGCGCTGGCGCACCGCGGCCAAGGCCGTCTGGTGGTCGACATCCAGCCCGACGGCGACCTGATGTTCGACGCTGGCGCCTTGTGGGTGGCGGCCAAACACAAGATCCCGATGCTGGTGGTGATGTTCAACAACCGTGCCTATTTCAACGACTGGGAGCACCAGATCCGGATGGCCAAGCAGCGCGGCACCCTGGTGGACCGCGCCTATATCGGCATGGACCTGGACGATCCGGCGCCCGATTTCGCCACGCTGGCGCGCTCAATGGGCTGGTACGCAGAGGGGCCGATCGACCAGCCCGGTGACGTGGCGGCGGCATTGAAGCGTGCCATCGCCGAGGTCAAGGCTGGTCGTCCGGCACTGCTTGACACTATTACGCAAAAACGATGAAGGACGCAACCATCATGAACCCAACCGTCGGCGTCATAGGCGCGGGGCGCATGGGTGCACCCATCATTGGCCACCTGGTGCGCAAAGGTTTTGCGACCCAGGCCTGCGATGTGAATCCGGGCAAGCAGGCTTTGGTCATCGGCCACGGTGCCCTGTGGACGGCTGGACCGGCTGACCTGGCTGCGGCCTGCGATGTCATTCTGGTCTGCGTCGGTTTTGACGCCGAAGTGCGTTCGCTATTCGCCAAGGGTGGCCCCTTGCGCTCGGCGAAGGCGGGCAGCCTTGTCGCCATCCTCAGCACCATTCACCCCGACACGGTCAAGACTTTGGCGGCCCAGGCCAAGCCGCTGGGTGTCGAGGTGATTGACTCAACCGTGTGCCGGGGCGGCGAAGCGGCCGACAATGGCACTTTGCTGTCCTTTGTGGGCGGCAGTGCCGAGGTGGTTGCGCGAATTGAGCCCGTGCTGCGCGCCTATTCGGCAGATGTGGTGCATACCGGCGGCATTGGTACGGCGCAAGTTGCCAAGGCGGCCAACAACCTGATCCTGTGGGCCTGTCTGGTGGCAGACCATGAAGCACTGGCGCTGGCGCAGCACTACGGTGTTGATGTCGAAGCCTTGCGCAAGGCCTTGCTGATATCGAGCTCGACCAACGGGCCGCTCAATACATGGGGTAGGCAAACCATGGCTTGGGCCGATGACGACATGGCTATTGTCTCCGAGATGGCGGCCGAGGCCGGCATCTCGTTGCCACAGGCCGGTGTCAACCGGGAAATCTGCCGAATTCTTAAACCTAAACGTTACAAACTGGAGAGCTATGGACGATAAACAAAACGAGGGCGGTGCAACTCCGTCTGGCGGTGCAATCGGTAACGAGTCGCACTATCACAGCAAAAAGGACCGCGTATTTGTGCGGGACATCAAGGGCAAGTACAGCCTGAAGGACGAACTTGATCGCCTGCGCGCCATGCCGCGTGTGCGCAAGGGCTCAGAGATCAAGTTCAACGACGGTCCGCAGGCCTTCAGCCGGCATTACGTCGAGCCCAAGGATGGTATTACCCAGACCTTTCACCTGCACATGGAAGAGTACGGCCCAGGCGGTCGCTCCCAAAAGCACGGTCATGTCAACGAAGCCGCGTTTTACATCCTCGATGGTGAGGGTTACGAGATCCACGACGGTATCCGTTACGACTGGAAAGCCGGCGACATTGCGATTGTTCACAACAACTGCGTACATCAGCATTTCAACGCCAGCGACACCAAGCCGGCCCGTGCGCTGGTCATCAAGACCAAGCCGATGTATATGTTCATGAACATGCTGTTCCAGCATCAGGTCGAGCCACGGCCCACTGTTGCGGCGCCTGGCGGCGAAGGCTTCCAGGTTCGTGAAGAAGAAGACAACTACAACCACGCTGATTAAGCGCGGTCGATAAACAATTGATTGGAGAACGAAATGGCATGGAGTGAATCGAAAGCGTGGCTGCAAGGCGACACGCATAAAGACCTGTATCAGGCTTTACTGGACGACGCGACTACCGCGCCGGCGCGCAACGCCAAGCGCGCCAAACTGGTGCTGCCCAAGGACATGCCTTGGGAAATGTCCCGTCAGGGCCTGCTCAAGCATCTGCTGAATGAAGGCATGAATACCCGCATGGAGACGGTCGACGCCTATATGCAGATCATTCCGCCTGGCAGCCATTCGGGCAAGCACCGCCACTTGGCCGAGGAATGTCTGTATGTGGTGGAGGGCCGTGGCTATGACCTGCATCAGGACTGTGACGTCGAGATCACCGACACCTACAAGTGGACACCGCAGAAGGAAAAGAAGCGCTTTGAGTGGGAAGCCGGCGACGTGATTTATATCCCGCCAAATACCATTCACCAGCACTTCAACGCCAGCCCTGATCGTCCGGTACGCCTGATTTCGGCGATCAACCGCATCTTCAAGGCCAGCGGCCTGAATGATCTGGAGCAATTGGAAGACGCGCCCGAATTCAAGGCTGGTACCGTGTTGACCGCCGAAATGGTGGCCAAGTACATGAAGAAGACCGCCGTGACGGCTTGAACCCATTCTAGGAATTTCATTTCATGAATAACAGCAGCAAAAACGCTCAAGTCTCGGACGTGATCGCGAAAAAATTCGAGACTGAAAAAGAAACTCCGTATACCGACTGGATTGCCAAGGAAGGTCTGGACATCATCGATGCGATGTACGTGGCCAACCTGCACACGGTTGATCTCAAGCCTTGGGCGCGGCGCGGCGGCCGCGGCGTCTACCTGAACCACGACGCCTCGCGCACCTCGAACGACTGCTACGTCTGCGAAGTTCCGCCGGGCAAACAGCTGGCCCCGCAGCGCCAATTGTACGAGGAGATGATCTACATCCTCGACGGGCGCGGCTCGACCAGCGTCTGGAACGACGCCGGGGTCAAGGTCAGCTTTGAATGGAAGGCCGGCGCCATCTTTGCGATCCCGCTGAACACCTGGCACCAGCACTTCAACGGCTCGGGCAAGGACGCCGCCCGCTTTGTCTCAGTCACCAATGCGCCAGTGATCATCAACGCGTTCGGCGACACGGACTTCGTCTTCAACACAGCCCACGACTTCAACAACCGATTCGCTGGCGAAAGCGACTACTTCGCCAACAAGGGAGAGCAGAAGGGGCTGCTGCTCGACACCAACTTCGTCGCCGACGCGATCAACTTGCCGCTCATCTCCGCCAAAGAGCGCGGCGCCGGCGGGGGGCATATCCGCTTCAGCATGGCCAAGGGCAGCATGAACAGCCACATCTCCCAGTTCCCGGTGGGTACTTACAAGAAGGCACATGCCCACGGTCCGGGCGCACACGTGATCGTATTAAGCGGCGAGGGTTACAGCCTCATGGGACCGGAGGGCGAGGAGCCGCGCCGCTTCGATTGGCAGGAGGGATCGATGATCGTGCCGCCCAACATGTGGTTCCATCAACACTTCAATACCGGCACTACGCCGGCGCGCTACCTGGCATTCAAGGCCGAGGGGGTGTCGATCCGCAACGCCCAGGGTGTACCTAGGGCGTGGATCAGCCGGCGCATCGGCGGGCACCAGGTCGACTACGCCGACGAATCGCCCCAAGTGCGGCAGACCTTCGCCGAGGCGCTGGCAAAGGTCGGCCTCCAGCCCCGCATGGACGAGGCCTACCAGACCGAGCTCGCCGACCTGCCGCCCGCGAACCTGTCGCGCGGCGCATGAATTCGGGAAAGTACGCATTGATAAGCCAATGAGCCATCGTACATTAAGCTCAATGTTCCTTTATACGAAACTTTGGTCCGTATAAAGGAACATCTGGTAAAGGCAAAAAAACGGCAACGACGAATCCCGAAAAATTTTGACACCCAACACAAACTGGAGACACCATGATCATCAAGAAAACCTTACTTGCCATCGCGATCAGTTCTACCGTGGCGGCGCCCGCTGCCCTGGCGCAGAGCAGTGTGCAGATCTACGGCAAGCTGTACCCCTTCATCGTCAACGAGAAAGGCTCGGATGCCACGCCGGCGGGCACGCCGGTGGCGACGTTCGCGGCAAGTCCGACAGGTACCACCACAATGGGCACGACGGGAATGTCGTCAGGCAATTCGCGAGTCGGTTTTCGGGGGCAGGAAGACCTGGGTGGAGGCTTGAAAGCGATGTTCCAATTCGAGGGCGTGGTCTCGGTCGACGAAAGTCCGGCCTTTTCATTTAACCGCGACACCTTCGTCGGTCTGAAGGGAGGCTTCGGCACTGTTAAGCTGGGCGTGCTCGACACGATATTGAAGAACTACGGCGACACCATTGGCATGCTGGGCGTCAGCAGTGGCACCTTCCTATCCAGCAGCAGTGTGCTGCGCAAGACCGGTTTCGGCACCAGTTCCGCGTCCAGCTTTCACCTGCGCCGCCCCAATTCGATTCAGTATGAATCGCCCGCAATTTCCGGCTTCCAGGCTGGCCTGCAGTACTCGACGACCGAGGCCGCCAGGACCGCCACGCGCGACCCGGTTGTAATTTCGATGGGTGTGAAGTACGACCAGGGCCCATGGTACGTGGCTATCGCCCACGAGATCCACAATGACCTGTTCGGTGGCTCGCGCAATGCACCAACAGCGATGAGTAACTTTCCCGTAGCCAACCCGACCAATTCAAAGGATAGAGCAACGCAATTCACGGTCGAGTACCGGTTGGACAAGAAGCACAGGTTCGCGTTTGACGTGATTCGCAAGGAATACAAGGAGAACGCGACGGTCGCCGGTCGCTTCGGATCGTACGAGAACACGGCCTACCTCCTGGCGATGGAGAACCGGTGGAGTGAGCAATGGCGCACGTCCGCCCAATACGCCAAGGCGGGCGCCGGAAGCTGCACACGCATCGGCGCGGCCTGCGTGACCGACGGCCTGGAGGGCACCAAGGTCGCGTTCGGCGTAGGGTATTTCCTGAGCAAGCGCACGATGCTGTTCAGCGCAGTCAGCCGCATCAACAACGGCAAATCGGCGCGCTACGACAGCGCAGAATTTGGTGGTCCCCCAAACCCGGGAGAGGCCATCACCCAGTACGCGCTCGGCCTGTCGCACAGCTTCTAGTGTGGTGCAAGATGAAAGTCGCTTTGCATGTGAACCGCTTGCGGCGCCAGGTGCTGGCGGCCTCGCTTGGCGCTATTGCCGCACGCGGCACATAGGCCCATGACCAGAGCGCGCGTAATCGCGAGATCTAGATCTAAGTAGTTGACCTTTTGACATACTCCGCGCGTCTTTCCGTAGATTCGCCGTCCCCCAGCAGGAAGACGCAGCGGCATGTCTTCGAATGTCGCTTGATGAGATTAGTGGCCGAGCGTCTGGCCGAGAAATCGGAACCGGGCTCTTATTGAAAAGGAAATATCATGAACAAACGTAAATTCACCCGACTGCGTGTCTCGTTGCTGGCTTCAGAGGTCGCAAAATGAATGCCGCTTCGCATGTCAATCGTCAACGGCGCCAGCTGATGGCGGCCTCGCTTGGCGCCATTGCTACACGTGGATCCTGGGCCCAGGCCCCGAGCGCACGCAACCGCGAGATCTACCTTTACAAGGGTGCCGACCGGGAGGGCCGGCTGCTGGAGGGTGCGAAGAAGGAGGGTAAGGTCAACATTTACACCTCGCTCAACACCAAGGATTCGGGGCCGATCACCGAGGCGTTTGAGAAGAAGTACGGCATCAAGACGCTGCTGTGGCGCTCAAGCTCAGAAAAAGTCCTGCAGCGCGCCGTGACCGAGGCGCGGGCCGGCCGATTCCTTTGCGATGTGCTCGAGACCAATGGCCCCGAGATGGAGGCGCTGTACCGCGAGAAGCTGCTGGCCGAATTTTTCAGTCCGCACTTCAAGGACCTGCCTCCGGCTGCGTTCCCGAAGCACCGGCACTATGTGGCCGACCGCTTCAATTTTTTCACGATCGGCTACAACACCGACCTGGTCAAGCCCGACGAAGTGCCCAACAGCTACCAGGATCTGCTGCACCCGCGCTTTGCCGGAAGAATCGGCATTGAGTCGGGAGATACCGACTGGTTCGCGGCCCTCGTTAAGTCGATGGGCGAGGAAAAAGGGATGGCTTTCTTCCGCAAACTGGCTGAGTCCAAGCCGCAAATGCGCACCGGCCACACCTTGCTGGCGGAGCTGGTCGCGGCGGGCGAGATTCCGATCACGGCGACCATTTATAACCATACCATTGAACGCTTGGCGGTAAAGGGGGCGCCGGTCAAGTGGAAGGCACTAACACCTACCTTCGGCCGTCCCAACGCAATTGGCGTTGTCCCGCAAGCGGCCAACCCGCATGCCGCGCTGCTGTTTGCCGACTTCATGCTGTCGCTGCCGGGGCAGACGCTGCTGAAGGAGCGCAACCGCGTGCCGTCCAGCCTGGCGGTCGACACGCAGCTCAACAAGTTCCCGTTCGAGATGATCGACCCGGTCAT
>JAKFXU010000504.1 GCA_021731215.1 Rhodoferax sp. | reverse complement strand
ATGGCTGGAGACCATCCGTCAGTTCGGCGGCGACATCAAGGAAACGTATGGCGTCCCCGTCGAAGAGATCCGGCGCGGCATTCGAAGCGGCGTGCGCAAGATCAACATCGATACCGACATCCGGCTGGCAATGACCGGGGCGATGCGCAAGGTGATGTTCGAAAAGCCCGACGAGTTCGACCCGCGCGCGTTCCTCAAGGCGGCCACAGCTGCTGCGCGCGACATAGTCAAAGCACGCTTCGAAGCCTTTGGTTGCGCCGGGCAGGCCTCGAAGATCAAGGTGCTGCCGCTGAACGAGATGGCGCAGGTGTACCTACAACAGGACGCCTCGCTGCGTCAGGCCGCCTGACCCATCGAGGGCCATTGCATGCGACAACCCACCGTCATCGCCCCCAGCATCCTGTCGGCCAACTTCGCCCGGCTCGGCGACGACGTGGCTCGCGTCGTATCCGGCGGTGCCGACTGGATCCATTTCGACGTGATGGACAACCACTACGTGCCCAACCTTACATTCGGTCCGATGGTGTGCGAGGCGCTGCGCCCGTTTGCCGGCGCGGCGATGATGGATGTGCATTTGATGGTCGAGCCAGTCGATGCGCTGGTGCCGTCATTCGCCAAGGCCGGCGCCGGTTTGATCAGCTTCCATCCCGAAGCCAGCCGACACGTCGATCGCACGCTGGCATTGATCCGCGAACAGGGTTGCCAAACCGGGTTGGTGTTCAACCCGGCCACGCCGCTGCACTGGCTGGACAGCGTGATGGACAAGCTCGACCTTGTGATGCTGATGTCGGTGAACCCAGGCTTCGGCGGCCAAACCTTCATCGCCTCGACGCTGCCCAAACTGCGCGAGGCCCGCAAACGCATCGACGCTTACATGCGCGAAACCGGCCGCGCGGTCCGGCTCGAGGTGGACGGCGGCGTCAAGACCGATAACATCGCCGCCATCGCGGCCGCTGGGGCCGACACTTTTGTCGCCGGTTCGGCCATATTCGGCAGCCCGGACTGGGGTTCCACGATCGCCAGCCTGCGCGCCGCCGCAGGCCTTAGACCAAGTTGAGCGTGCTGCGTAGATGCTGACGGGCGCCCTTAACCGCAGCAAATCAACATAGAGTTGCCACACTCGTCAATTGCCTGGACTTTAGGGATAAATAGCGGAAAGTAAAGGGCCAATCCATGAACCGTCGTGATGCGATCAAGAAGTTCAGTGCAGCAGGCGCCGCGCTGGCGCTACCGGCATACGCCCAGTCAAGGCCCATCGCGCTTGGCCAATCTGCGGCATTTTCTGGGCCCGCCAGCGAACTGGGCCTTCAGTTCAAGCTCGGCGCCATGCTCTATTTCGATCAGGTCAACGCCCGCGGTGGTGTTGCTGGGCGCCAGCTTGAGCTGCAAAGCCTGGATGACGGCTATGAACCTGACCGCTGCGCGGCCAATACCCAGAAGCTGATTGAAGGCGGCATGCTCGCTCTGTTCGGCTACATCGGGACGCCTACCAGTATCGCCGCACTTCCCTTGGCGACAGCTGCCAAGGTGCCTTTCATCGCGCCATTCACCGGCGCCGAGGCGTTGCGAACACCGTTCAACAAATATGCCTTTCACGTGCGTGCGTCCTATTTCGAGGAGACCGCCGAGATCATCAAACAGCTCACGTCCGTGGGGATCAAGTCAATCGGCGTTTTCTACCAGAACGACAGCTATGGAAAGGCTGGCCTGGAGGGTGTTCGCAGGGCGCTTCTGCCTCTAAAACTGGAGCCTTCGGGGCTGGGTACCGTCGAGCGCAACACTGTCGACGTCGACGCGGCGGTCAAGTCCGTTCTTGCCGGCAAGCCCGATGCGATCGTACAAGTCAGCGCCTACAAGTCATGCGCGGCCTTCATCCGCGCAGCGCGCAATGCCGGGTTCACCGGTGTTTTCTACAACGTCTCTTTTGTCGGAACCAAGGCGTTGGGTTCGGAGTTAGGCGCCGAGGCGCGCGGGGTCGTCGTGAGCCAGGTGATGCCATACCCGTATGCGGCCGGTGCGCCCATCTCGGGCGAATATCTGGCAGCCGGCAAGGCCGCCCTCGGCGACAAGTTCGATCCGAACTACAGCAGCATCGAAGGTTACATCGCTGCCAAAACACTTGCCGAAGGACTCAGGCGCGCTGGCAAAAGCCCGAGCCCAGAGAGTCTTATCGCAGGTCTCGAATCGCTGCAGGAACACAACCTCGGCGGGTTCTTCGTCGACTACTCGAGACAAAAGCACACCGGTTCAAAATTTGTCGACCTGACGATCCTGATGGCGGACGGCAAGGTTCGCCGCTAAGGCTTCCAGGGGTCATGCTGGCCATGAGAAGGTGTCATGAATTTATTCATTTCCCTCAAGTACCTCGTTGCCCTGGACGATCACAAGCACTTTGGTCGGGCCGCGCATGCGAGCCATGTCACGCAGCCGGCTCTATCCAATGCTCTTCGGGCTCTTGAAGGGAGTTTCGGAACCGCGATCGTCAAGCGGGCCGGAAATTTTGCCGGATTCACCGAGGAGGGCGAGCGGATTCTCGTCAGCGCCCGACGCATTCTGCGCGAGCACGAACTACTGCGGCAGGATCTTCGCAGTCGCGTTGACGATCCGGTGGGGCATCTGCTGATTGGCGCCGTTCCCACGGCGGTTCCGATCGCCGCCCGATTTGCAGCCATGTTGCAGGATCGATACCCCGGCATCTTGCCGACAGTGCGCTCCATGAGCTCGGTCGAACTGGAAACCGGGTTGGAAAGCCTGGCGCTCGACATGGGCTTGGGATACACCGAGCGGATGGACAGCAGCCGCGCGCAATTGCGAGTTGTGCCTCAATACACGGAGCACTATTTTCTGCTGCGCAAGTGCTCCGGCCCTGGTTCTGAATCGTTGCGGATCGGCGCGCCTGCGAGTTGGGCGGAGGCCGCGAAGCTGCCGTTGTGCCTGCTCAGTTCCGAGATGCACAATCGAACCATCGTGGATCGTGCGTTCGCGGCAGCCGGCGCGCGACCGGAGCCGGCTATCGAGACCAACTCGATTCTAACGCTGGCGCTGAGCGTGGTAGCCGGCCGAGTCTGCAGCATCATGCCCGGCGCACTGGTCGGCGCACTCCAAGGTTATCGCAACCTCGAAGCGCTTCCGTTGATCGGCCCGGAAATCGAAATTCCGATCGCGTTCATCGTGCACGAAATCAATCGTCCTTCGCGAACCCTGGAAGCCGCGTTGGCCTATGCCCAGGACGCGACATGGCTGCACCACGCCGCCCGGCATGCCGGCTGGCTGGCGGTTTGACGTCTCTTTCGGGCGCCCGGCAGGCGCGGATGCAGATCGCATCATCGTCCGATTGACACTGAGGCAAACCCTGATTTTGCATTTGCATTGCCCTATTCATCGAATAAATTGGACCGGTCTCCAGGCATTGTCGACACTGCGGCCACACCGTTCGAGTGTTGTGATAACGAAGGAGACATACATGTCAGTTGTTCTCGATGGATCGGAGCTTTTGTCGGGCAGCGGCAGCTGGCTGGACAAGGAACGAACGATAGCCGGTCCGGGCTTCAATAGATGGTTGGTCCCCCCCGCAGCCTTGGCCATTCACCTGTGCATTGGAATGGCCTATGGCTTTTCGGTATTCTGGCTGCCTCTGTCGAAGGCCGTTGGTTTGACAGCCGCGCAGGCCTGTCCGGCGGACATGAGCCTCTTGATCGAGCTGTTCGCGACCAATTGCGACTGGCGCATTTCCAGCCTCGGATGGATGTACACGCTGTTCTTCGTGCTGTTGGGCTCGTCGGCGGCGCTTTGGGGCGGCTGGCTTGAACACGCCGGCCCGCGCAAGGCGGGAGTGGTGTCGGCGCTGTGCTGGTGCGGTGGTTTGGTGATATCGGCCTTTGGCGTCTATACCCATCAACTTTGGCTGTTATGGCTGGGCTCCGGCGTTGTCGGGGGCATCGGGCTGGGGCTGGGCTACATCTCGCCAGTCTCGACCTTGATCAAATGGTTTCCGGACAAGCGCGGAATGGCGACCGGGATGGCCATCATGGGCTTCGGCGGCGGTGCCATGATCGGCTCGCCGCTCGCCGCCGAGCTGATGAAGGCCTTCGCCTCGGCAACCAGCGTCGGCGTGACCCAAACTTTCCTGCTGATGGCAGCGGTCTACTTCATCTTCATGATGGGCGGCGCTCTCGGCTATCGTATTCCACCCAGCGGTTGGAAGCCGGCCGGCTGGAGGCCACCCGCGGGCACGAGCAACGCCATGATTACGCAGCACCATGTGCATGTGAGCAAGGTCTGGGGCATTCCGCAGTTCTGGCTGGTCTGGATGGTGCTGTGCATGAACGTCAGCGCCGGCATCGGCGTGATCGGCATGGCCAGCCCGATGCTGCAGGAAGTGTTCGGCGGCAACCTGATCGGCGTGGCAAAGAAATTCGGCGAACTCGACAAGGCACAACTTGGCGCTATCGCTGGCGTGGCCGCCGGTTTCACCGCGTTGCTGAGTCTGTTCAACATTGGCGGCCGGTTCATCTGGGCCAGCGCGTCCGACAAGTTCGGGCGCAAGTGGACCTATGTGATCTTCTTTGTGCTCGGCGGCTTGCTGTACGCGTCCATCCCTGCCAGCGCCGCGGCCGGTAGCAAACTGATGTTCGTGGCCGCGTTCTGCATCATCCTTAGCATGTACGGCGGCGGCTTCGCTACGGTGCCGGCCTACTTGGCCGACCTGTTCGGGACGCAGATGGTGGGCGCCATCCATGGCCGCCTCCTCACTGCCTGGGCGACGGCCGGCATCATCGGTCCGGTGGTCGTGAACTACATGCGCGAATACCAACTAGGTCTGGGCATTCCACGCGAGCAGGTCTACAACCAGACGATGTACATCCTGGTCGGGATGCTGGTGATTGGGTTGATCTGCAACTTGATGATTCGCCCGGTAGCCGACAAGTGGTTCATGACGCCGGCGGAACTGGCCGAGGAAAAGCGCCTCGCCCATGACCGCGCCGTGGCGAACGATGTAGGCAGCGGTCCAGGCTCTGGCGGTACGACGCCCAAGTTGCTCGTGGTGCTGGCCTGGGCGGCCGTGGGCATTCCGCTGGCCTGGGGCGTCTATCGCACCCTGCTGAGCGTGTCCAAGTTCTTCAACTGAGAGTCGGTCAACCGATCCGGGCGTTTGCGCACAAAGTATTTCCCTCGCCGCTAGAGCGATGCGACCAACAGACAAGACAATGCACCATCAAGTCATACCAATCGCAGTGCTGGGAGTCGAAGTCTCCAAGCAGCGCAAGCGCCAAGCGCCGAAGGGCCGACGCGTCGATACCAATGCCCTGGCAGAAGTCCAACGGCTGCTCGGCAATGAATCGCGCCAGCGTGACCTGCTGATCGAACACCTGCACAAGATTCAGGATAGCTTTGGCCATCTGTCGGCCAGGCACCTCGCGGCATTGGCACAGGAGATGTGCCTCGCGCAGACCGAGGTATTCGAGGTTGCGAGCTTCTACCATCACTTCGACATCGTGAAGGAAGGCGTGGCAGCGCCACCCGCGTTGACCGTGCGTATTTGTGACGGTCTGTCCTGCGAAATGGCGGGCGCAGGCGACTTGCTGGCGCGACTGCCCAGGCTGCTCGGCAAGGAAGTCCGCGTCATCGCAGCGCCCTGCATAGGCCGCTGCGAGCAGGCGCCGGCGGCGGCGGTGGGTCAGAGCCCAGTGCCCAACGCGACGTGCGATGCGATAGTGACCACAATCGCCGCAAACACAACGCCTCGCCTGCCGGAGGGGCATATCGACTATGCCGGCTATCAGGCAGAGGGCGGCTACGTGTTGCTGAAGGAGTGCGCCTCGGGCGCCCGCGACGTCGAATCGTTGATCAAGACGCTGGAGGACTCGGGCCTGCGTGGGCTTGGCGGCGCCGGCTTCCCTTCGGGACGAAAGTGGCGCATCGTTCGCGCTGAGGAGGCGCCGCGCCTGATGGCGGTCAACATCGACGAAGGCGAACCCGGTACCTTCAAGGACCGTGTGCTGCTGGAACAGGACCCACATCGTTTTCTGGAAGGGATGCTGATCGCGGCATGGGCCGTTGGCATAGCCCGCATCTACATCTACCTGCGCGACGAATATCATGGTTGTCGCGCGCTGCTGGAGACCGAACTGGAGAAATTGAAGGCCCATCCGCCCATCGCCGCGATGCCGGAGATCATTCTGCGGCGCGGTGCCGGCGCGTACATTTGCGGCGAGGAGTCGGCGATGATCGAATCCATCGAAGGCAAGCGCGGCATGCCACGGCTGCGCCCGCCGTACGTCGCACAGGTCGGCCTGTTTGGGCGGCCGACGCTGGAGCACAACTTCGAGACGCTGTTCTGGGTTCGCGAACTGATCGAAAAGGGTGGCGCCTGGTTTGCCGCGCAGGGCCGGAATGGCCGCAAGGGTCTGCGCTCGTTCTCGGTGTCGGGTCGCGTCAAGAGCCCGGGCGTAAAGCTCGCCCCGGCCGGCATCACCATCCAGGAGTTGATTGATGAACACTGCGGTGGCATGCAGGACGACCATAAGTTCTATGCCTATCTGCCGGGTGGCGCGTCCGGCGGCATTCTTCCGTCGACGATGAACGACATCCCACTCGACTTCGACACCTTGCAGCCATATGGCTGCTTCATCGGCTCGGCCGCGGTGATCGTGCTATCGCACCACGATACCGCCGTCGGCGCGGCGCGCAACATGATGCGCTTTTTTAAATATGAATCCTGCGGGCAATGCACGCCGTGCCGCAACGGCACCGCCAAGGCGTCCACGCTTATCGAGAAACCAACCTGGGACATCGAACTGCTGGCGGACTTGTCCGCCGTAATGCGCGACGCGTCGATCTGCGGCCTCGGCCAGGCGGCGCCGAACCCGATCGACTGCGTGGTGAAGTACTTTCCGCACGAGTTGGCTTGATCCTAGGGCACCTTCATGAACGCAATTACCAAAGTTGAAGCGGCACACCTCGACGCACCACTCGTCAACTTCGTACTCAACGGTCGCAATGTCTTGGGCCGTGCCACTGAGACCCTTATCGAGATCGCCGAGCGCGAAGGCGTGGAAATTCCCCGCCTTTGCTACATGAAAGGCCTCGACGCCGTCGGCAACTGCCGCTCTTGCATGGTCGAGATCGCCGGCGAGCGTGTGTTGGCCCCTTCCTGCTGCCGGGCGCCCGCCGCCGGCATGCGGGTCACCACCGACAGCGAGCGTGCGCTCAAATCGCAAAAATTGGTGCTGGAGTTGCTGCTGTCGGACATGCCGGAAACGGCATATACCCGTCACAACGAAGTCGACGAGTGGGCACGCAAGCTCGGCGTCGGAAAGCCTCGTTTCGAGGCGCGCGAGCACGTTTCGAACGACCTCTCACATCCGGCCATCGCGGTGAACCTCGACGCCTGCATCCAGTGCACGCGCTGCCTGCGCGCCTGTCGCGACGAGCAGGTCAACGACGTGATCGGCCTGGCTTTCCGCGGTGACCAGGCCAAGATCGTCTTCGACATGGACGACCCCAT
>JAKFXU010000503.1 GCA_021731215.1 Rhodoferax sp. | reverse complement strand
TCGAAAATCTGCAGTTCACTGCCTCGTTCAAGGAGCGCGGCGCCTGCAACAAGCTGGCGCAGCTCACGGCGCAAGAGCGACAACGCGGTGTCATCGCCATGAGCGCGGGCAACCACGCGCAAGGCGTGGCTTACCATGCCCAGCGGCTCGGGCTGCGCGCCGTGATCGTGATGCCGCGCTTCACGCCCGGCGTCAAAGTGGAACGCACGCGTGGCTTTGGCGCCGAGATTGTGTTGCACGGCGATACACTGGAGGAGGCGCGTGCCCACGCCCTGCTGCTGGCAGAGCAGCAACAACTGGTGTTCGTTCACCCCTACGATGATGCCGACGTGGTGGCGGGCCAGGGCACGGTGGCGCTGGAAATGCTGCAGGACGTGCCCGACCTCGACACGCTGGTGGTGTCGGTCGGCGGCGGCGGGCTGATTGCGGGCATGGCCACGGCGGCCAAGGCGCTGCAGCCTGGGATTGAAATCATTGGCGTGCAAAGCGCGCGTTTTCCGGCCATGGTCAATGCCATCAAGGGCACGCACTACCCGCAGGGCAGCAGCAGCATCGCCGAAGGCATTGCCGTGGGCACACCGGGCAAAATTACACAGGCCATCATCGCGCGCCTGGTCGACGATCTGGTGCTGGTGGACGAAGGCGATATCGAACAGGCCATCGTCATGCTGCTGGAAGTGGAGAAGACGCTGGTGGAAGGTGCCGGTGCCGCCGGGCTGGCCGCGCTGCTCAAGTACCCCGAACGCTTCAAGGGCAAACGCGTGGGGCTGGTGCTGAGTGGCGGCAATATCGACCCGCTGCTGCTGGCGGCGATCATCGAACGCGGCATGGTGCGCGCCGGCCGGCTGGCGCGCATTCGCGTCAGCGCCCGCGACGTGCCCGGCACGCTGGCCAAAATCACCGCCACCGTGGCCGCAGCCGGCGCCAACATCGACGAGGTACATCACCAGCGTGCCTTCACCACGCTGGCGGCGCAGAATGTCGAGGTGGAGTTGGTGATCCAGACGCGCGGGCCGCAGCACATCGCCGACGTACTGGCCGCGTTGCTGCAGGTCGGGCTGGAGGCGCAAGTGGTTCACTGAGCTGATGTGTGCCCCGGCCTTGGATCAAAAACTGCAGGCAATGGCGAACGGCTGGTTAAAATTCACCCTGCTGCGAATCTCAAAACCCAAGGAATTACCATGTCCCAGCCCATACCCGACGCGCCAGCTCCCGAAAAAGACGCGCTGGAAGCCATCGTACCCGTGATACCACTGGTGTTGCCCTTGGTCGGTGCCGTGCTGATGTTTTTGCTCGCCTTCATTGCCGTCTCAATGGCCTGATGGGCTGGCAGGGGCCGGCCGCGCCTGCGGCTGAACCCGGTGTTTATCAGTGCTCGTTGCGCGCCTTGGCGGCAACCAAGTCCGCCATCACCCGGGGGTCGCTTTTGGCAATCGCCCACAGGCGCGCGTCAGCGCGGGCTTGCCCAACGCGCTCGGACCAGGCGTCAAGCGCGCTCACCGCAGTGACCGCCAACTTGCGTGCCGCGCCTGCAAACACGGCCAAGGCAGCAAAGCCGATCAACCACAGGGCGATCCAGGCCAGCATCAAATGCCCGTCGGCCCAGGTGTCAATCAACTGCTCCGCCACCACAATCAGGGCCGACACCATCGCCGCCAGCAACATGGCGCTCAGCCCTTTGGTGCTGTCAAAGCCCCGGCGCATCCGGCGCACCGCATCCACTGCCGACTCGATGCGGGCGACGCCCAGATGCTGGGCCGGGTAGTTGGGCTGTATAAAGCTAGTCATGATCGAATCCTTCCTTCAACGCTCCACCTGAATGGCAGAGATATGGATCAATATTAGGGTTTCTACTAACATTTTTCAAATTTATATGCGTGATGCTGTATATTCATGCCAGTAATTAATTGCCGCCATGAACCCCAGCCATTTCCGCGCCCTTGATCTGAACCTGCTACGGGTGTTCGACGAGGTGATGACGGAGCGCAGCCTGACCCGGGCGGCGCACAAGCTCTCCATCACCCAGCCCGCCGTCAGCAACGCCCTGCAACGCTTCCGCGAGGCCATGGGGGACGAACTGATCAAACGCCGCGGCCAGGAGATGGCACCGACGCCGCGCGCACTGGCGTTGTGGCCGACCGTGCGCGAAGCGCTGCGCCAGTTGCAGGAGGCCATGGTGCCCAGCAGCTTTGTGCCGGCCCAAGCCAGCACCACCTTTGTGCTGGCGATGGCGGACGCGACCGCGGCCAAACTGATGCCGGGGCTGGTCGAGGTGATGGACCGCGCTGCGCCGGGCATCTCGATGCGCGTGGTGCCACTGACCACGCGCGACCCGCGCCGCCTGCTGGAGGCGGAGGCGGCCGATCTGGCGATTGGCTACTTCCCGGCCGCGTTCGCCGACTTGACGGCGAAGGCGCAGGCCGGCGAGGTGCTGGCTTTCGCGCACCAGCGGCTGTACAGCGGTGAATACGTCTGCGTGATGCGCCGTGACCACCCGCTTGCGCGCGGGCCGCTCACCCTCAACCGCTACTGCGCCGCGCGCCACCTGCTGGTGAGTTTTTCCGGCCGCCCCTACGGCTTCATTGACGAGGCGCTGGCATCGCTCGGGCGCGAGCGTCGCATCGTGCTGACGGTCAATCAGTTTTTTACCGCCGGCAAGGTGGTGGCCCAGTCCAACCTGCTGACCGTGCTGCCACGCGATTTTGTCAGCGTCACGGGCTTCGCCGATCAACTGGTGCTGCGCGAGCTGCCGTTTGCGATGCCCAAAGTGCACGTCGACGCCCTGTGGCACCACCGGCTGCACCGCTCAAGCGCCCATCAATGGCTGCGCGAAACGATCGCGACGCTGGCCAGTTCGGCCTTCACCCCCTGAACGCGACAGCCGCCGCCAGCCGGCACAATGGAGCGATGAAGATTCAGTTGCTGTCCGACCTGCACCTCGAAGTCAACCCGGGCTGGGTGGCCAGTCCGGCGCCGGGCGCCGACCTGCTGGTGCTGGCCGGCGACATTGGCTCCTACCAGAGCGGCTCGCTGTTGGCAGATGCCGACTTTGGCCTGGCCCGCTTTTCGCCAAAACAGGGCTGGCCCACGCCGGTGCTATTCGTGCCCGGCAACCATGAATACGACGCCCTGGATTTTGATGTGGCGCACGCCCGCCTGTTTGAGACCTGCGCGCGGCTCGGCATTACCTGGCTTGAGCGCGAAATCCTCACCTGGCCAGGACCCGTTGGCGGCGCCGTCCCGGGCGCGCGCCAGACACCGGTGCGCTTCATTGGCACCACCCTGTGGAGCGATTTTGACGCGCTCGGGCCAAGCGCCAGTCCGGCTGCGGCGCCGTCGGCAGAGCGATCGGGCGCATCGTCCGTCAGCCTGCTGACGCGACAGCTCAAAGCCCGTGACAAGGCGTTTCGGGCCGCCAACTACTACCTGAAAAAAACCGGCAGCACCCGCCACGGCGTACCGATGCTGGCCGAGGCGGTGCGCGAGCAGGCGCTGTTGTGCCAGGACTGGCTGGTCAAGGCCCTGGCCCAGCCGTTTGCCGGCAGCACCGTGGTCGTGACGCATTTCGCGCCCAGCCTGCTGAGCGCCGACCCGCGCTACGGCCATGCCCCGGGCACCGCCGGCTTTTGCAATACGCTCGATGACTTGCTGGCACAGGCGCAGTTGTGGCTGCACGGGCATCTGCATGCGCCCAGCCATTACGTCAAGAACGGCTGCCGGGTGGCGGCCAACCCCCTGGGCTACGCCCGGAAAAACGAACAGTTGGCGTTTCAGCCGGCGTTTTGCGTCGAGCTCTGAGGTCAACGCCAAGCATCGCATGGCTTGCCGCTGGCGCCATGGCTGCGGTGCCAACTGTTGACAATCGGCCAATGACAGGCCCCGATGCTGGATACACTGGGGTTCTGTCCAAGGAGCCCACTCATGAAGATTCTTCTCGCCGTCGATGGCAGTCCCTACACCAAGAAAATGCTGGCCTACCTGACCACGCATGAATTGTTCACCCAGGGCAATGAGTTCACCGTGTTCACGGCGCAGCCGGCGTTGCCGCCGCGGGCACGGGCTGCGGTCGGCAAGGAGATTGTCGACCAATACTATTCGGATGAAGCCGAGAAGGTGCTGGCCCCGGTGTCCAAGTTTCTGCTGCGCCATGGTATCGACGCCAAGAGCAGTTGGAAGATCGGCCATGCCGGCGAGAGCATCGCCAAATTCGCCGACAGCGGCAAATTCGACCTGCTCGTCATGGGCTCCCATGGCCATGGCACGCTGGTCAACCTGGTGATGGGCTCGGTCGCGACCCAGGTGCTGGCGCATTGCCGGGTGCCAGTGCTGCTGGTGCGTTGAGGCGCCAAGCCAAAAGTCGAGCCGCTGCACCTTCGCTAGCCGCCGCGCCGGGCCGCCCCAAGCAAGGCGAGCCCCCTCGGGGGGCAGCGCAGTACACGAAGTGACAAGCGTGGGGGCCAGGCTAGGCGGGGGTCAAGGTCTGCGCGGCGGCGGCAGTCAAGGCCGTGGTGAGAGCATCGAGCACCACCGAGTCCAGATTCCAGCAGTGCCAGTAGAGCTCGACCGGCAAGGCCTGGCCCGGGGCGATGTCGACCAGGCGCTGGCTTAGCAGGTGCTCGCGCACCTGCAGCTCGGGCAGCACACTGACGCCCCAGCCGGCCAGGACGGCGCGCACCTGGCCCTCCGAACTCGGCACATACAACTGGCTCAGCGCCACCCGCTTGAGCCCAAAGGCGCGCCCGACGAACTCGGACTGCAAATCGTCTTTGCGGTTGAAGGCAATAAAGGGCACGCTGAGAAAGTTGTGCGCCGACAAGCCGTCTGGAAAATGGGTGGCGGCATAGGCCGCCTGCGCCACCACCACGTAGCGCATGGCCCCCAGCGGCACCATTTTGCAACTGCGCAAGGCTTGTTTCAGGGTGGTGACGCAGCCCAATACCCGGCCCTCACGCAGCCACTCAATGGTGAAATCCTGGTCATCGGTGATGATCTCCAGCCCCAAGCGCTGGCGCGCCAGCGCACTCAAAGCCGGCAAGGCCCAGGTGGCGATACTGTCGGCATTGATGGCAATCGAGATGCGATCCTGGTCGCTCCCAGCGTCGGCCGCGCTCGGCGCCAGCTCTTTCAGGTCGCGCTCCAGATCAGCGCGCAGCAGCCGCATCTGCGTGGCGTGCTTGAGCAACAAACGCCCGGCCGAAGTGGCGCGCAACGGGCGGCTGCGCACGATCAACACCGTGCCCACCTGCACTTCGAGCGAGCGCAAGCGCTGCGACACGGCGGACTGGGTGATCGACAGGCGCACTGCGGCGCGCTCAAAGCCGCCCTCTTCGACGATGGCGGCCAGACATTCCAGGGCGTTGGGGTCGAACGTGCTCATAGCAACCTTCTCAATAAGAATATCTAATGTCTTCTCAACAATTTGAATTTTACTTTTTTGCCGCAGGCCGGCGCGCCACGCTGACGCTGACGCTGACGCTGACGCTGACGCTGACGCTGACGCAGACAAAGCATGACAGCCGAGCGCCACCCGTGCGAGCGTCAGGGCCTGGCGCGAACTCGCCGCTACTTGATAAACCACAAGTCAGCCCGATCTCCAGTGCCATAAGCTGCTGCTGGAATGGAGGTGTTTGTGCATCAGATCCGTCAACCCGTTGTTGCTGGCGCCTTTTATCCTGGGCAGAGGGCCGTTTTGGCGCACGATGTGGCGGCCCTGCTGGCTGCGGCGCGGATGCATGCCGACGCCAGCGCCCGGGTGCCCAAGGCCCTGATCGTGCCCCATGCCGGCTATGTCTATTCCGGCGCCACTGCGGCCCGCGCCTACGCCTGCCTCACGCCGGGGCGCCAGACCATCCGGCGCGTCGTCCTGCTCGGTCCGGTACACCGGGTGCCGGTGCGCGGTTTGGCGCTGCCGGGCGTTGAGGCCTTTGCCACGCCCTTGGGCGCGATTGAAGTCGACCCAGTCGCCGTCGCCGCGATCAGCGGGCTGCGCCAGGTGCTGGTGAGCCCGGCGGCCCACGCGCTGGAGCACTCGCTGGAAGTGCAGTTGCCGTTGCTGCAAGCGGTGCTCGATGATTTCAAACTGGTGCCCCTCGCCGTGGGCGACGCCACGCCGGCTGAAGTGGCCGAGGTGCTGGAGGCGCTCTGGGGCGGTGCCGAGACGCTGATCGTGATCAGCTCCGACCTGTCGCACTTTCTACCCTACCACGCAGCGCAGGCGGCGGATGGCGCAACGGTGCAGCGCATCCTGGACCTGAACAGCTCGCTGACACAGCAACAGGCCTGCGGCGCCACGCCGGTCAATGGCCTGCTGCTGGCGGCCCGGCGCCATCGCCTGCAGCCGCAACTGCTGGAGCTGTGCAACTCGGGCGACACGGCCGGCGACCGGGCCCGCGTCGTCGGCTACGCCGCATTGGCGTTCAGGGAGGGATCAAACGATGTCCAGTGATTGCGCCCACCCCGGAGCGACCTTGTTGCCGATTGCCCGCGCCGCGATCTCGACGGCGCTGGGCCGCACCATCGAGGTCACCCAAGCGGCGCTCTGGCTGCAGCAGAGCGGCGCCTGTTTTGTCACCCTGACGCAGCAGGGGCAACTGCGCGGCTGCATCGGCACGCTGGAGGCGCGGCGCAGCCTGCTCGCCGATGTGAAAGCCAACGCGGTCGCCGCGGCGCTGCACGACCCGCGCTTTGCGCCGCTGACGGCGAGTGAACTCGGTCACACCGAAATTGAAGTCTCTTGGCTGTCAACGCTGCAGGCCTTGCAGTTCGACAGTGAGGCCCATGCGCTGGCCCAGTTGCAACCCGGCATTGACGGCGTACTGTTGGAATTTGGTCGCTATCGCAGCACCTTTCTGCCGCAGGTGTGGGAACAGTTGCCCAGCGCGCCCGACTTTCTGGCCCAGCTCAAACGCAAGGCCGGTCTGGCGCCTGATTTTTGGGCCGCCGGCGTGCGGCTGCAACGTTACCGCGTACGCAAGTGGAAAGAGGCCGAACTGCAGCCCACGATCCAGGCTGGCGCGGCGGCGAACGGGAGCGCCTGATGCAGGACGCCCACTACCCGGCGCGCTACTGGCACCTGCTTGACGACGGCCGCATGCAGTGCGATCTGTGTCCGCGCGACTGCAAGCTGCACGAGGGGCAACGCGGCGCCTGCTTTGTGCGCCGGCGCCAGGGCGCGCAGATGATGTTGACCACTTACGGGCGCTCCTCGGGCTTTTGCATCGACCCGATCGAGAAAAAGCCGCTGAACCACTTCTACCCCGGCAGCAGCGTGCTGTCGTTCGGCACCGCGGGCTGCAATCTGGCCTGCAAGTTCTGCCAGAACTGGGACATCAGCAAGTCGCGCGACATGGACCGCCTGATGGACCAGGCCTCGCCCGCAACGATTGCCGCTGCGGCCGTCAAATATGGCTGCCAGAGCGTCGCCTTTACCTACAACGACCCGGTGATCTTTGCCGAGTACGCGATGGACGTGGCCGACGCCTGCCATGCGCGCGGCGTGCAGACGGTGGCGGTGACGGCGGGCTACATCCAT
>JAKFXU010000097.1 GCA_021731215.1 Rhodoferax sp. | reverse complement strand
CCCTCGTCGGCGAGGCCGACTACCTGGTGACTGGCGATCATCGCGCCGGGTTGTTGCAGCGTGGTCACTTCAGTCGTACCCGGATCGTCACCCCGACCGTGTTTTGCGCTGAAGCCCTTTGATGCAACAAGCTTTGATCCGGTTTGACATGATCGAGAAAGGCTTGCGGCGGGCTGCGGCAAGGATGGAAAACCCATGAAAAAAATATTCGATCTGGTATTGGCGACCCTGGTGGGCATTATGTTGCTGGCGCCCGTCTTGCTGGTTGCAGTATTGGTTCGCTTGACCTCCAAAGGACCCATACTGTATTGGTCCGAGCGGGTGGGGCGCAACAACGCTATTTTCAAGATGCCAAAATTTCGCAGCATGCAGATCGGCACGCCGGCAGTGGCCACCCATTTGTTAAGCGACCCGGATCGTTATCTGACACCGATCGGCAGTTTCTTGCGCAAGAGCAGCCTGGATGAACTGCCCCAGTTGTGGAGCATTGTCAAGGGCGATATGAGTTTTGTCGGCCCGCGGCCGGCCTTGTACAACCAGCATGATCTGATTGAGCTGCGCACCCGCAGCGGTGTCCATCGGCTGCTGCCGGGTTTGACCGGCTGGGCCCAGATCAATGGCCGCGACGAACTGCCGATTGTGCAAAAGGTGGCGCTCGATGTTGAATACCTGCAGCAACAATCTTTCCGGTTTGACCTGAAAATCATATTTATGACGGCTTTGAAGGTGTTAAGAAGAGATAATGTGACGCATTAAAATTATTCTAATCACGATCTGCACACTGCGGTCGGCCCGGGGAGTTTTCAATTTTAACAATATGGAGATTGGCATGAGTAATTTGATCGAGATTCAAAGTCAGATAGAAAAACTGCAAAAGCAGGCGAGTGAAATCAAGGCGCGAGAATTTGACAAAACGGTGCAGGAGATTCTGGCCAAGATGCAGGCGTTTGGCATTGGCTTGAAAGAGCTGCAGCCGGGCAAGGGGCGTGGCGCCAAAGCCAGGTCAAAAACCGCGGCAGCCGCAAAAGGCGTGGGCAGCAAGGTTAAAAAACCAGTTTCAAAAAGCGCTACGGTGGTGGCCGCCAAATACCGGGGCCCCAATGGCGAATCCTGGAGCGGCCGCGGTTTGATGCCGCGCTGGCTGGCGGCACTGGTGGCACAAGGACAAAGCAAGGAAGAGTTCGCCATCAAGAGCTGAACGTCAGTCAAGGGGGGGTGGATGCAAAAAATGGTAATGGCCTGGCCGCGCGCGCTCAAGCGCGCGGTGGTGGTGGCGCTGGACGTGCTGATGGCGCTGCTGGCCACCTGGCTTGCTTTCACGCTGCGGCTGGACGCCTGGCACTGGCCCAGCGGCGCGCAATGGTGGGTTTATGGACTGGCGCCGCTGTTGGCGGTGCCGATCTTCATCAGGTTCGGCTTGTACCGGGCCATTTTCAGATACACCGGTCAAGCGGCGTTGCGGGCGACCGGTCTGGCGGTGCTGGTTTATGGCGCGCTCTTGCTGGGCCTGCTCTTGTGGCAGCGGTGGCCGGGCGTGCCGCGCAGTCTGGGCGTGCTGCAGCCGCTGGTGTTTCTACTGTTGGTGGGAGCGAGTCGGGCTTTTGCCCGCTTCTGGCTGGCCGATCTGGGCCAGGCCAGGAAAAATGCCGATGGCCGCTTGCTGATTTTTGGTGCCGGCACGGCGGGCGTGCAAACGGCCACCGCGATGGCGGTTTCCGGGCAATTTGTGGTGCTGGGTTTTGTCGATGACGATGCCGGCAAAGTCGGGCGCAGCATTGACGGTTTGCCGGTTTTTGCCCCGGCCGATGTGCCGCGTGTGGTGGCCAGCCAAGGGGTGACCGACATTCTGCTGGCACTGCCCAGCGCGTCCAGAGAGCGGCGCAAAAACATCATTGAGAGTTTGCGCGAGCTGCCGGTGCATATCCGCACGCTGCCGGGCTGGGCCGATCTGGCCAGTGGCCGCGTCACGGTGTCCGATTTTCGAGAACTCGATGTGGAAGACCTGCTCGGGCGCGACCCGGTGCCGCCCGATGCCGCGCTGCTGGCGCGCGACCTGGCGGGCCAGGTGGTGTTGGTGAGCGGCGCCGGTGGCAGCATCGGGGCTGAGTTGACGCGCCAGATTGTGCAGCAGCAGCCCCGCCAATTGCTGCTGCTCGACCACAATGAGTTTGGTCTGTACAGCATTCACCAGGAGTTGCAGGGAATTTGCGCGGCCAGCGGCCTGGCGGTCGAGCTGGTGCCGCTGCTGGGCAGCGTGGCCAACCTGGCGCGTCTGCAGTCGGTCTGTGCGACTTACCGCCCGGCCACGGTGTACCACGCCGCCGCCTATAAACATGTGCCCATGGTGGAAGACAACGCGGGCGAAGGGGTGCTCAACAATGTGTTTGGCACGCTCAATCTGGCGCGCGCCGCGCTGCAGAGTTCGGTCAAACGTTTTGTGCTGGTTTCCACCGACAAGGCGGTGCGGCCGACCAATGTGATGGGCGCCAGCAAGCGCATGGCCGAACTGGTGCTGCAGGCGCTGGCGGCCAACGCAGCGTCCACCTGCTTCACGATGGTGCGCTTTGGCAACGTGCTCGATTCCAGCGGCAGCGTGGTGCCGCTGTTTCGCCGGCAACTGGCCGCCGGCGGGCCGCTGACCGTGACGCACGCCGAGGTCACGCGCTATTTCATGACCATCCCTGAAGCGGCGCAGCTGGTGCTGCAGGCCGGCGCCATGGCGGTGGGCGGCGACGTGTTTGTGCTGGACATGGGCAAGCCGGTGAAGATCATGGATCTGGCGCGGCGCATGGTGCAGCTCAGCGGTCGCACGGTGCGCGACGACGGCTGCCGGAGCGGCGATATCGAAATTGCGATCACCGGCCTGCGCCCGGGTGAAAAATTGTATGAAGAGTTGTTGATTGGCGACAACCCCGAGCGCACCGCCCATCCGCGCATCATGAAAGCGCACGAGCCTTTTGTGCCCTGGCTGCAATTGGAGCAGGAGTTGCAGTCGCTCGAAGCCGCCGCCAGGCGCAACGATGGGGGGGCGATCAAGACCTTTCTGCAGCGCCATGTTCATGGCTATCAGCCCGCCGGCGTAACGCCAGGGTGATTGTTTTTGGGTGACGCCAGCGGCTGGCGCGCAACATGCTGCACAATTTGCACCTTGCCCTTTTGAGCCCCAGGCCCGACCCACCATGACCGATGTCACCCACATTCCCCCGCGCGAGAAAGCCGAAATTCTGGCGCAGGCGCTGCCCTATATCCGCAAGTTCCATGGCAAGACCATGGTCATCAAATATGGCGGCAACGCCATGACCGACCCGGCGCTGCAGGCCGACTTTGCCGAAGATGTGGTGCTGCTCAAACTGGTCGGCATCAACCCGGTGGTGGTGCATGGCGGCGGGCCGCAGATTGAAACGGCGCTCAAACGCCTGGGGAAAAAGGGCGAGTTCATCCAGGGCATGCGCGTCACCGACGCCGAAACCATGGAAGTGGTGGAGTGGGTGCTGGCGGGCGAGGTGCAGCAGGACATTGTGGGCCTGATCAACCAGGCCGGCGGCAAGGCGGTCGGCCTGACCGGGCGCGATGGCGGCCTGATTCGGGCCCGCAAGCTCAGACTGGTCGACAGCCAGGACCCTGGCAAAGAGCACGACGTCGGCCAGGTCGGCGAGATCGTCAGCATTGACCCGAGCGTGGTCAAGGCGCTGCAGGACGATGCCTTCATCCCGGTGATCAGCCCGATCGGTTTTGGCGAGAACAACGAGAGCTACAACATCAACGCCGACGTCGTCGCCGCCAAGCTGGCCACCGTGCTGCAGGCGGAAAAACTGATGATGCTGACCAATATCAGCGGCGTGCTGAACAAGGCCGGTGAATTGCTGACCGATTTGACGGCGCGCCAGATTGACGACTTGTTTGCCGATGGCACCATCAGCGGCGGCATGCTGCCCAAGATCAGCGGTGCGCTCGATGCCGCCAAAAGCGGCGTCAACTCGGTGCACATCGTCGACGGCCGGGTGCCGCATGTGCTGTTGCTGGAAATTTTGACCGACCAGGCCTTCGGCACCATGATTCGTTCCCATTGATTGAAACGGACTTGCATGCGGCTATTACTGGTGGAAGACGATGTGATGGTGGCCAGCGGCATCAAGCTGGGGCTGACCGACGCCGGTTATACGGTGGACTGGGTCGGCACTGCCGAGCGCGCGCTGGAGGTCACGCTGCGCGAAACGTTTGATGTCGCCGTCATCGACATCGGTCTGCCCGGCATGGACGGCCTGGCGCTGACCCAGCGCCTGCGCAAAAACGCGCCCGCCATGCCGGTGCTGATCCTGACCGCGCGCGATGCCCTGCATGACCGGGTGCAGGGGCTGGACCGGGGGGCCGATGACTACATGATCAAGCCGTTCGAGTTGCCTGAGTTGCTGGCGCGCTTGCGCGCGCTGTTGCGTCGCTCCCAGGCCGCCACCTCGGCGGTGCTGAGTTTTGGCCCGCTCGAGCTCGATACGGCGACCCGGCTGGCCTGCATTCGTCCGAGTGGTCTGCCCCTTGAGTTGGGTCCGCGTGAATGGACGGTGATGGAGTATTTGCTCATCAATGCGCCCAAGCCGGCCAACAAGGACAAGCTGCTGCAGGCGCTGACCGGCTGGGACAAGGAAATCACGCCCAATGCGGTCGAGGTTTATATCTCGCGCCTGCGCGGCAAGCTCGAACCGCACGGCATCGCACTGCGCTCGATCCGCGGTTTTGGCTACCGGCTGGAGCTGCTCGCTGACCCCCGCCTGCTCCCCGGTTGAGCGATGCAGACCAGCGCCATGTCGGCCGGCCTGCAGCGGCGCCTGCTGCTGTTGTTGTTGATTCCCCTGGGCCTGCTGGCTGGCTTGAACACCTGGTTTGATTACCGCGCAGCCGACAACGCCGCTTTGCTGCAAGACCGGCAACTGCTTGAGCTGGTCCCGCTGCTGGCGGACTCGGTGGTGGCCAAGGGCCATACAGCCGATGACGCGCCGGTCATGCTGATGGCGCCGGTCGTCGCGGAATTTCTCAAAGACCGAGCCGGTGTGTCGGCCTACGCCATCGCCGACCTGGCCGGACGCGTGCTGGTGGGAGATGTCTGGTTGAGCACGATCGCGCCCACCACACGCGAGCCCAAGTTTCACAGCGAGGAAGCCGGCGGCGTCACCTATCGGATTGTCTCGCAACGCGTCCATACCGCCGCCGGGGACCTGGTGGTGCTGCTGGCGGACGGTTCAGACCCACGGCAGCAGTGGGCCAAACTGGTGCTGTTGAGAGTCTTGTTGCCCAACGCGGTGCTGATGCTGGGGGCGGTGTTTGGGGTCAGTTGGGCCGTCAGACGCGCGCTGCGCCCGCTGCTGGAACTCAAGGAGGCGGTAGAACACCGTTCGCCGCGCGACCTGAGCGCGATTGATGTGCAAGCCTCGCCCGAAGAGGTGCGCCCGCTGGTGCAGTCGCTCAACCGGCTGTTCGAGCTGGTGAACGCGCAGGCCGAGAGCCAGCGCCGCTTTGTCGCCGATGCCGCGCATCAGTTGCGCACGCCGCTGGCCGGCCTGCAGGCGCAGGTGGAGGCCTGGGCGCAAGCCGTCAAAACGCCTGCCGCCGCCAATGCCTGGCGCGAAAAATATGAGCGCAATACGCGATCAGTTCCCGCCGGCCAGGCGCCGCTGGCGATCAACATAGAAGCCACTCAAATCAACCACCTGCGCGACGCCGCCCGACGGACCTCGCAATTGGCCAATCAACTGCTGGCCTTGTCGCGGGCCGATGCGCGCGCGCTGGACGCCCAGCCTTTGCAGCGGGTCGACCTGAAGGAGTTGTGTGAAACCCTGCTTGAGATGCATCTCGATGCGGCCTCGACCAAGCGCATTGATTTGGGGCTCGAAGCGCAGGCCGTGCACGTCAGCGGTCATGAGTGGCTGTTGCGCGAACTGCTGTGCAATCTGCTCGACAACGCCCTGAAGTACACCCCGCAGGGCGGCACCGTCACGCTGCGTTGTGGCTGCACCGGGGTTGATGGCGCGCCTTTTCTGGAGGTCGAGGACGACGGCCCGGGCGTGCCGGTGGCTGAGCGGGTTCGCGTGCTGGCGCGGTTTTACCGGGTGCCGGGGACTGGCAGCGAAGGCAGTGGGCTGGGCCTGGCGATTGCCGACGAGATTGCGCGGGTGCATCGCAGTCAATTGAGGGTGGACAGTGGCGCGGCCGGGCGTGGCACCCGCGTCACCCTGAGGTTCCCGGTCTGACCCCGCGAAAACCCTTGGCTCCGCTATGCGAGAATGAATTCAACCTTCCGCCCTGCGCACCATGTCCGACGTCGAATCCACCTTCTCCCACGCATCGCCCCCAGCCGCTAGCGGCGCCGAGCCCAGCGCCCCGGTGCGCAAGCGCCCCAAACCGGGCGAGCGCCGGGTGCAGATACTGCAGGCACTGGCGACCATGCTGGAGCAACCGGGCGCCGAGCGCATCACCACCGCTGCGCTGGCGGCACGGCTGGAGGTGAGCGAGGCCGCCTTGTACCGGCACTTTGCCAGCAAGGCCCAGATGTTCGAGGGCTTGATTGAATTCATCGAGCACACCGTGTTTTCGCTGGTCAACCAGATCGCCGAGCGCGAGCGTGCCACCGACAGCACGCCCGCCGGCACCCGTCAGGCCAGCAGCCTGGTGGCCATGCTGATGCAGTTCGCCGAGAAAAATCCCGGCATGACGCGCGTCATGGTAGGCGATGCCCTGGTGTTCGAGAACGAACGCCTGCAGCAGCGCATGAACCAGTTTTTTGACAAGATCGAGGCCACCCTCAAACAAAGCCTGCGCGCTAGCGCCGAGTCGAGCGGCTCAGCCACCCCCAGCGCCGATACGCAGGTGCGCGCCTCGGTCCTGACCGCCTTTGTGGTGGGACGTCTGCAGCGCTTTGCGCGCTCCGGCTTCCGGCGCCTGCCCTCCGAGCACCTGGAAGCCAGTCTGGCGCTGATGCTCTGAAGCAGGCGCGGGTAAACCCTTGCCCACCTTAGAAAAATAGCTCTAAAAAAGTGGCCTTGGGCTGGCGCGGGGCATCGGATTTGCGGCAAAATAGCACGATCGTTCTTTTTTGCGCGCCATGCCCACCTCCGAATTGCCCGTTAACCCCGTACTTGCCGGCAGCCAGCATGGCTCGCGCGGCGAGCGCGCCCTGCACAAAGGGCAGCAAACCAAGCAGGCCATCGTGGACGCGGCCTTGGGGCTGGCGGCGCAGATTGGCCTGGAGGGCCTGAGCATTGGCGCTCTGGCTGACGTGACGCAAATGAGCAAGTCCGGCGTGTTTGCCCACTTTGGCTCGCGCGAAGAGCTGCAGATTTCGGTTGTCCGCGAGTACTACACCCGCTTTGCCGATGAGGTTTTTTTCCCGGCCATGGACCAGGCGCGTGGCTTGCCGCGCGTGCGCGCGCTGTTTGCCAACTGGATGAAGCGGGTGGCGCTCGAAATCCAGTCCGGCTGCATTTTCATCAGCGGCGCGGTCGAGTTTGACGACCGGCCCGGGCCGGTGCGCGACGCCCTGGCCAGTTCGGTCAAGGCCTGGCTGGCCGCCCTGTACCGCGC
>JAKFXU010000096.1 GCA_021731215.1 Rhodoferax sp. | reverse complement strand
GTTCTCGGCCACGTGGCCGAGAACATCGCGCGGCTGGGCGCGGTGGATTCGGCGCGGGTGGTGCAGGCCGCCCGGCGCGCCCATGTGCACGAGTTGATCCTGGCGCTGCCCGAGGGCTACGACACGCTGATCGACCCGCACAGCGCCGTCATCTCGCCCGGACAGCGCCAGCGCATCGCCCTGGCGCGCGCGCTCTACGGCGACCCGAAGCTGGTGATTCTGGACGAGCCCAATTCGAACCTGGACGGGGCCGGCGAACAGGCACTGGCCGAAACGCTGCGCGCGCTGCGCGGCCAGGCCACGGTGGTGGTGGTGACGCACCGCAGCACGCTGATCCAGCATGTCGACAAGATGCTGGTGCTCGAGGCCGGCAAGGTGCAGCACTACGGACCGAGCGCCGAGGTGATGAAGGCGATGCAGCCAAAGAGCCCGCCGGCCGGCGGCGGGGCCCAGGTGCTTGCGATGCCGCGCACGCCGCACGCGGGCGGCCATGACAAGGCGCTGGAGCAGCGCGAGGAGAAGGCCTCATGAATGCCGCCGTGATGTCGCCCCTCGATCCGCAGGACCCGCTCAAACCACATTTGCTGGAGGCGCGCAAGCTGGCGCGCAGCGCGAGCGCGGTGCTGCTGCTGGGCCTGCTGCCGGTGGCGGCGTGGCTGGCGTTCGCGCCCCTGTCGGACGCGGTGGTGGCGAGCTCCTTCGTCAAGGTCGATCTGGATCGGCGCGTGGTGCAGCATGCCGAGGGCGGCACCGTGCGCGAGGTGATGGTGCGCGACGGCCAGCACGTGGCGCAGGGCGAGACGCTCTTGGTGCTGGGCGACGTGTCGGTCGACGCCGACCTGAACCGGCTCAACTACCGCGTGATGGCCGAGCGCGCCAGCCTGGCGCGGCTCGAGGCCGAGCAGCTGTCGGCCCGGGCGGTGGACTTTGCGCCCGATCTGGTCGCCGCGGCGCGCGCCGATCCGCGCCTGGCCGAGCAGATGACCAAGGAGCGCGCCCTGTTCAGCGCGCGGCGCGAGGCCCTGGTGGGCCAATCGCTGCTGCTGCGCCAGCAGCAGGCCAAGGTGGCGCAGGAGGCGGCTTCGCTGCGCGCCCAGATTGCCGCCGCGACCGACTCGCTCAAGCACCAGCGGGCCGAGCTGGAGACCAACCGCAACCTGCTCAAGGACGGCTTCATCTCCGCCACCCGCATCTCGCAGATCGAGGCCACGGTGGCCGACTATGGCGTCAAGCTGGAGGAGCGGCGCTCCGAACTGGCGCGCTCCGAGCAGCGCCTGGTCGATGCCGACCTGCGCATCAAGGGGCTGGAAGGCGACTACCGGCAGCAGGCCAGCGACCAGCTCAAGGTCAGCGCGGCGCGCCTGACCGAGATCGAGCAGGAGCAGCGCAAGAGCACCGACGCGTCGAGCCGGCAGGTGATCGTGGCGCCGGTGGCCGGCAACGTGATCAACCTGAAGTTCTCCACGCCGGGCAGCATGGTTGCGCCGCGCGAGCCGATTGCCGACATCGTGCCGAGCAATCCGCGCCTGGTGGTGGAGGCGCGCATCCGCACCGAGGACGTGGCGCGGGTGCAGCAGGGTCAGGCCGCCGAGATCCGCTTCACCGCGTTCAAGTACCGCACCACCAGGCTGGTCGAAGGCAAGGTGTTCTACCTGGCGGGCGACCGCACGGTGGACCGGGCCACCAACCAGGCCTACTACGTGGCGCTGATCGAGGCCGACGCGGCCTCGCTGGCGCAGGCCGGCGACGTCAAGCTGCAGGCCGGCATGCCGGCCGAGGTGTTCATCAAGGGCGAGGCCCGCACGCCGCTGCAATACCTGGCCGAGCCGGTGACGCAGGTGCTGCGACGCGCCGGGCGCGAGCGCTAAGCCGCACCGAGGTGGGCACGCTGCGCTTGGCCCACCCTACCCGACTGGCTGTGGCATCGAGCCTGAGCTTGCGCTGCCGGCGAACGCCGGCGACGCGGCCGGGCGCAGCAGTCTCCCGACTAAAATCAAAAGCTGTCTCTTGAAAGCCGAACCCCCATGCCCCGCCAACTCTTTGTCACCACCGCCTTGCCCTATGCCAACGGCAATTTCCACATCGGCCACATCATGGAGTACATCCAGGCCGATATCTGGGTGCGTTACCAGCGCATGATGGGCAGCCGGGTGCACTTTGTCTGCGCCGACGACGCGCATGGCGCGCCGATCATGATTGCGGCTGAAAAAGCGGGCAAGACGCCGCAGCAGTTCGTGGCCGACATCGCGGCCGGGCGCAAGCCCTATCTGGACGGCTTCCACATCGGCTTTGACAACTGGCATTCCACCGACGGCGCGGAAAACCACGAGCTGGCGCAGCAAATTTACCGCGACCTGAAAGCCAACGGCTTGATCGCCACGCGCGTCATCGCCCAGTTCTTCGACCCCCAGAAGAACATGTTCCTGCCGGACCGCTTCATCAAGGGCGAGTGTCCCAAGTGCGGTGCCAAGGACCAGTACGGCGACAACTGCGAGGCGTGCGGCGCGGTGTACAGCCCGACCGAGCTGAAGAACCCCTATTCGGCGCTGACCGGCGCGACGCCCGAGCTGCGCGACTCGGAGCACTACTTCTTCAAGCTGTCGGACCCGCGCTGCGTGGCGTTTCTGGAAAAATGGACGCAAGGCAGCCATGCACGCGACCAGCCGCACCTGCAGAGCGAGGTCTACAACAAGATCAAGGAATGGCTGCTGCCCGACGCGCACGGCAAGCGCGACCTGGGCGACTGGGACATCTCCAGAGACGCGCCCTACTTCGGCATCGAAATCCCGGATGCGCCGGGCAAGTATTTTTACGTCTGGCTGGACGCGCCGATTGGTTACCTGGCCGCGCTCAAAAACCGCTTCATCAAACTGGCGGGCGACGCTGCGCTGGGGGCGCAGCATTTTGAGGCCTTCATGGCCGACCCGGCGACCGAGCAGTACCACTTCATCGGCAAGGACATCATCACTTTCCACACCCTGTTCTGGCCGGCGATGCTGCATTTCAGCGGCCGCAAGACGCCCAACGCCATCTTTGTGCATGGCTTTTTGACCGTCAACAGCGAGAAGATGAGCAAGAGCCGCGGCACCGGGCTGGACCCGCTCAAGTACCTGAGCCTGGGCATGAACCCGGAGTGGCTGCGCTACTATATCGCGGCCAAACTGAACGCGCGCAATGAAGACGTGGAGTTCAGCCCGGAGGACTTCATGGCGCGCGTCAACAGCGACCTGGTCGGTAAATACATCAACATCGCCTCGCGCGCCGCCGGCTTCATTGCCAAGCGCTTTGACGGCCAGTTGGGCGCTGTTTCAGCCGACGGGCAAACGCTGCTGAATCAACTGCGGGTCGAGCGCGCCAGCATCGAGCAACTGTACGAGAGCCGCGAGTTTGCCAAGGCGCTGCGCGAAACCATGCTGCTGGCCGACCGCGTCAACGAATACGTGGACGCCAACAAGCCCTGGGAGCTGGCCAAGCAGGCCGGCATGGAGGCGCGCCTGCACGATGTCTGCAGCGTCTGCATCGAGGCCTTTGCCGTGCTCACCAGCTACCTCAAACCGGTGCTGCCGGCGCTGGCGGCGCAGGTGGAGGCTTTTCTCTGCATCGCACCGCTGTCGTTTGGCAGCGCCAGCCAGGCGCTGGGCGCGGGCCACCGCATCGGCAACTACCAGCACCTGCTGCAGCGCGTGGACATCAAGCAGCTTGAAGCGCTGTTTGAGGCCCCCGCCTCCGTGGAACAAGCCTCAGCAGTTGCTGAATCAGCCGCCCCTGGCGGTGAAGAAATTGCCCCCACGGTCGGCGCTGGCGCGTCCTCCCTGCCCCCCGAGGGGGCTGTCCTCGCCTTGGGGCGGCCCGGCGGCGAGGCCATCGCCCCCCCCATCGGCATCGAGGACTTCAGCAAGATCGACCTGCGCATTGCCAGAATCGTGAATTGCGAGCCGGTGCAAGGTTCGACCAAACTGTTGCGCCTGACGCTGGACGCGGGTGAAGGCACTGACCCGCAGGGCCAGCCGATCACGCGCAAGGTCTTCAGCGGCATTGCCAGCGCCTACCAGCCGCAGGACCTGATCGGCAAGCTGACCGTGCTGGTGGCGAATCTGGCGCCGCGCAAGATGAAGTTCGGCCTCAGCGAGGGCATGGTGCTGGCGGCCAGCCACGGCGACGAAAAGGCCAATCCCGGCATCTACGTGCTGGAGCCCTCGAAGGGGGCGCAGCCGGGCCTGCGGGTACGCTAAAGGCGCTTGCAGACCATGCCCGCCTTGGAATTTAGACCCAAACTTCTGGATTCCCTGCCGGGCTACAGCCGCCAGCGCCTGGCCGATGCCATGGCCGCGGCCCTGGCATCGGCCAGCACCGGCGCCAGTGCGATCAATGCCTGACCTCGCCAAAGACGTCGCGCCGCGCCGCCTGACTGATCGCCACGATGGCCGGATGGCTGAGTCGGCGTTCCGTCGTGATGGCATAGAGTTGCTCGACCACGGAATCGATGCGGCCGATGGCCGCAACCTTGTATTGCCCGCAGACATGGTCCGTGATCACGGTGGGGGCGACGAACAGTCCGGCTCCTGCCTGGCCGAAAGCCTTCATCAGGGCGCTGTCGTCAAACTCACCGATGATGCGGGGCCGCAGGTCGTTGGCTTCGAGCCACTGGAGCAGCTTGGGTCGAATCGTGACGTCCTCGCCCGGAAGCAAAAACGGAGCCTTGTCCAGGCTGGCCGGAAAGCTGCCTGACAGCGCCTTGGTCAGGCGGCGGGTACCGAACACCGTGAGCCCGCTTTCGCCCAGCAGGTGGTTGTAGCCACGCACGTTCAGATGGGTCGGCATGGGTCGATCAGCGATGATCATTTCGAGCCGATGCACGGCCAGCTCAGCCAGCAAGGGCGCCAGCCGCCCCTCGCGGCAAACCAGCCGCACCGGCTCCCCGAGCTTGAGCGCGGGCTCCACCAGGCGGTAAGCGATGGCCTTTGATACCGAATCGGCAATGCCGACCCTGAAGGGGACTGACCGCGCCGCCGTTTGGTCGCGCAGCACTTCGAGCAACTCGTCGCCGGTGGTGAAGATGTCTTCCGCGTAACTCAGCATCCGCCGCCCGGTGTCGGTCAGTTCGAGCTTGCGTCCGGAACGACGAAACAACTCCACGCCCAGCGTTTGCGCGAACTCGCTCAGTTGTCCGCTGATGGCGTGCGGCGTGAGGTGTAACTGCTCGGCGGCGCGCGCGATGCTGCCGGTTTTGGCGACCATCCAGAAATAGCGCAAATGCTTGAAATTGAGTGAAGCCATGGTGTCCTGTCGATCGAGCCGTGCCAAGCGGGTCACCGAGCGGCATTCGGCCGACTTGGGGTGCAACTTGTAACATCGATTTAGTAGATGTGTTGTTTCGGTATATTCGATTTGTCAGATGTCAGCATTATTCCTAACATCACGGCTATGTGCAACGGACAATGACAGATTTTCGTGCGCATCGACCAACTAATGAAACGCATGACCCTGCTCATCGCCATGAACGCCCGTGCGGGAACAACTTTCGTCAACCAACTCTGGAATTTACCGGGGACATCACCATGAACAAACTCGGACCCTTTGCCACCCTCGCCCAGTTCGCCCCACGCTTGTTCCAGGTGCGCGGGCGCACCTGGATCGCAGTCGGCGCCGGTTTGCTGGTGTTGGTCGGCCTGCTGATCTGGGCCGCCATTGCGCTGCTGGGCTGGTTTTTCGGGCAGGCACAGGGCTGGATGGGTGCCGCACCCGAGGTGGCACGTGGGGCGATGGAACAGGTGGAGCGAGCCGTGCCCGGAATGCGTGAACAACTGGGCGCGATCATGCCTGGCTTGAAACCGGCCGCACCGCCGCAGCGCGACGTGAGCGGCGCAGATCTGGGGTCTGTGGCGCGCTATCCCGAACTCGTGCGCACCCATTGGCAGCAGGAAGGCGGGCAGGCGTCGGTGGAATACGAAGGGCAGGCGGACTACGCGGCGGTGCTTGACCACTACGCCAGGGGCTTTGCCGCACAGGGCTTTGCCCAGAACGTGAAATCGGCCACGTCGCAGGCGGAGACGCACGAATACACCAAAGCCCGCGAGCGCCTCGTCCTGAAGATCGCGCAAAAACCCAAAGGCGGCGTTAGCGTGCGTATCGAAGCTGCCCTGCAGTGAATGACAACCGAGACTTGATCGCGCTGCCATCGATGCTGATCATGTTGGCGACGTTGTATTACCTGACGCGCTCGATCCGCGAACTCGCCGGGCTGAAACTGACGGAAACGATCAAGCTCTGAACTACCGGAAACCTTTGGACAACCCATTGCATGAAAGGCCACCAAGCATGAACAGCAAACTTGAACGCGATATAGAAAAAACCTACCCCCTGCCCGACTTTATTGCGAAGTTGCGGCGCCTGGCCGATGCGCTCGAACAGGGCGAACGCTTTGAAATCCAGATTGCGGGCGAAAGAATTTCGGTTCCTGTCCGGGCAATCTGCAATATCGAGCACGAAAGAGAAGGCGACGCGCAGGAAATTGAGTTCCAAATCAAATGGTCGGACACACAGTAAACCCGTTCGACATCAATAGTGCAAGGGACGATAGATCATCCCCGGTCGCGGCGATCCGTGCGCCTTGCTCTCGGGCCGGTCGCTATATTTTCTTCACCAGCACGTACTTTTCGGAACCAGACCATGAACCCTGAACAGCAGAAAGCCATCCTCGCCATCGCCCTGTATGCCGCCTTCGCCGACGGCGTCAAGCACGAGCGCGAACGTGAGGAAATCCGCGGCATCGCCGAATCCCTGGGCGGCGAGACGGGCGCACCCGGTCTTGCCCGGCTTTACCAGGATGTGCTGCTCAAGCGGCTGAGCCTCGACCGCGCGGTGGCGGCTTTGGGTGATCCCGACGCGCGCCAGTTGGCGTATGAAATGGCAGTGTGCGTGTGCAATGCCGACGGTCGCCAGAGCGAGGCCGAGCGCCATTTTCTGGATGAGCTCAAGGCCCTGCTCAAGCTCGATGCCGTGCAAACCGATGTCATCGAGGGCGAGGCCGATGCCATTGTCGATCTGAGCGAGGCCGCCGCGCCCGCCGTGACCACCGGCGCCGCCGTCGCGTCCGGCCCGGTGGTGGCGGCCCAGCCGAAGGTGCCGGAGGCGGAACTGGACCAGTCCATCCTCAACCACGCCCTGCTCAACGGCGCGTTGGAACTGCTGCCACAATCCTGGGCGTCCATGGCCATCATCCCGCTGCAGATCAAGATGGTGTATGGCATCGGCAAGGCCCACGGGGTCGAACTCGACCAGGGTCACATCAAGGAATTCATCGCCGCAGCCGGGGTCGGCCTCACTTCGCAATACCTCGAACAGTTCGGCCGCAAGCTGCTGGGCGGGCTGCTCGGCAAGGCGGCTGGCAAGGCCTTCGGCAAGGTCGGCGGCGCGGCCACTGGTATGGCGTTTTCCTTCGCCACCACCTACGCCCTGGGCCAGTTGTCCAAGCGCTATTACGCCGGCGGCCGGACGATGAACACGGCCGTGCTGCGCGACACGTTCCAGAACCTGCTGGGCCCGGCCAAACAGATGCAGACGCAGTACCTGCCA
>JAKFXU010000091.1 GCA_021731215.1 Rhodoferax sp. | reverse complement strand
TACCTCCACCAAGGTCGGCTCCATCACCTCGATCCAGGCCGTTTACGTGCCAGCCGATGACTTGACCGACCCATCGCCCGCCACCACCTTTGCCCACCTCGACTCCACCGTGGTGCTGAGCCGTGACATCGCCTCGCTCGGCATCTACCCGGCGGTGGACCCGCTCGACTCCACCAGCCGCCAGCTCGATCCTTTGGTGGTGGGCACCGACCACTATGAAACCGCGCGCGCCGTGCAAGGCACGCTGCAGCGCTACAAGGAGCTGCGCGACATCATCGCCATTCTGGGCATGGACGAGCTGGCGCCGGAAGACAAGCTGACGGTGGCGCGCGCGCGCAAGATTCAGCGTTTCCTGTCGCAGCCGTTCCATGTGGCTGAAGTGTTCACCGGCTCGCCCGGCAAGTACGTCAGCCTGGCCGAGACCATTCGCGGCTTCAAGATGATCGTCGCCGGCGAGTGTGATCACCTGCCCGAGCAGGCGTTCTACATGGTCGGCACCATCGACGAAGCGTTTGAAAAAGCCAAGAAGATCTAACTACTCGGATCGAACCCAAGAGATCTAAGGAAGCGTCACCATGAACACCATCCACGTCGATGTGGTCAGTGCCGAAGAGTCGATCTTCTCAGGCGAGGCGCGTTTTGTGGCCCTGCCTGGGGAAGCCGGCGAACTGGGCATTTACCCACGCCACACACCACTGATCACGCGCATCAAGGCGGGTTCGGTGCGGATCGAGAAAGCCGACGGCAGCGAAGAGTTCATCTTTGTCGCCGGTGGTCTGCTCGAAGTGCAACCCCACTGCGTCACCGTGTTGTCGGACACCGCCATTCGCGGCAAGGACCTGGACGACGAGAAGGCCAATGCCGCCCGAGCGGCAGCCGAAGAAGCGATCAAGAACGCCAAGAGCGACATCGACCTGGCCAAAGCCACTTCTGAGTTGGCCGTGATGGCCGCGCAAATTTCCGCACTGCGCAAATATCGCCAGAAGAAGTAAGCGCCGCCGCGCGGCCTGAGGGCCGCTGGCGCAACCGGCTAACTGTCAAAGCCCTGCTCTGAAAAGAGCAGGGCTTTTTGCCGTCTCAAATCCAACCCAGGTGCGCTACCTTCGGCCAGCCCAGGCTCAGCGCTTCAGCCGCAACTTACATTTGTTACACTGAATCGCTTACCACGCCAATCAACACGGGTCGCGCATGCTGAATATGGAAAATCCAGGTGAGGTTCCGGCGGCAACCGCTGTCAACGACGAGTTGCTGGCGTGTTTGCTGATCGTCGCCCGTGCGCACGGTGCGGCTCCCACCCGTGATGCGCTGATGGCCGGCCTGCCGGCCGAGCAGGGCCGCCTCACCCCCAGTCTGTTTGTGCGCGCCGCCCGGCGTGCCCACCTCAGCAGCCAGTTGGTGCGCAGTCCCTTGGTGCAACTGAAGGACGCCCTGTTGCCCACCATCGTGCTGCTTAATGACGAGCGCGCCTGTGTGCTGCTGGGCTTCAACGCCGAGCGCAATCAGGCGCGCGTGATCTATCCCGAGCTGGGCGACGCCCCGGTCGATGTGCCGCTGGACAAGCTCACGGCCGACTACCTGGGCAGCGCCATCTATGCGCGTCCGACCCAGCGTTTCGATGCGCGCACGCCCGAGGTCCGTGCCGGCCGGCACGGCCACTGGTTCTGGGGCGTGATTGGCGAGAGCCGGCCGCTCTACCGCGACGTGCTGCTGGCGGCCTTTCTGGCCAACCTGTTCGCGCTCGGCATGCCCTTGTTCGTCATGAACGTGTACGACCGCGTGGTGCCCAATCAGGCGTTTGATACCCTGTGGGTGCTGGCGCTGGGCTTGTCGGTCATGCTGGTCAGCGACCTGGTGCTGCGCACGATGCGCGGGCGCTTTGTGGACCTGGCCAGCAGCCGCGCCGACGTCAAGCTGTCGGCCTTCATCATGGAGCGCGTGCTGGGCGCGCGCATGGAGCAGCGCCCGGCCTCGGCCGGCTCCTTTGCCTCCAACCTGCGCGCCTTCGAGTCGGTGCGCGACTTCATCGGCTCGGCCACCGTGGTGGCCTTTATCGACCTGCCGTTCGCTCTCATCTTCATGGTGGTGATCGCCTGGATTTCCTGGTACATGGTGATCCCGCTGGGCATCGGCGCCCTTATCATGCTGCTGTATGCGCTGGCGGTGCAGGGGCGCATGCACGAGCTGGCCGAAACCACCTACCGCGCCGGCGCCCAGCGCAACGCCACCCTGATCGAGGGCCTGGTCGGCTTCGAGACCATCAAGGCGCTGGCGGCCGAGGCGCCGATTCAGCGCAAATGGGAAAAAAGCGCGGCGCTGCTGGCCCGCGTCGGCGCGCAACTGCGCCTGCTCTCCAGCACCGCCAGCAACACCTCGGCCTTTGTCCAGCAGTCCATCAATCTGTCCATCGTCATCATCGGCGTCTACCTGATTTCCGAGCGCGAGCTGACCCTGGGCGGCCTGATTGCCTGCACCATGCTGGCCTCGCGCGCCATGGCGCCGGTCGGGCAGGTGGCCGGCTTGCTGGTGCAGTACCACACCGCCGCCACCGCGCTGACCTCGCTCAACGAAATGATGGCGCGTGACGTCGAGCGCCCCGAAGACACCAGCTTCATCAGCCGCGGCCGTCTGAAAGGCGCGATCGACTTTCGCGACGTCAGCTTCAGCTACCCCGGCCAAAGCACGCCCTCGCTGCGCAACCTCAGCTTCAGCATCAAGCCGGGTGAAAAAGTGGCCATCCTGGGGCGCATCGGCTCCGGCAAGACCACGCTCGAAAAACTCATTCTCGGCCTCTACCGCCCGACCGAAGGCGCGGTGCTGGTGGACGGCATCGACCTGCGCCAGCTCGACCCGGCCGAACTGCGCCGCCAGATCGGCTACGTGCAGCAGGACGTGATGCTGTTCTATGGCAGCCTGCGCGACAACATCACCATGGGCGCGCCGCTGGCGCAAGACGCAGACATTGTCAAAGCGGCCGAAATCGGCGGCATCCTCGGCCTGGTCAACCAGCACCCGCAGGGCTTTGACATGCTGGTCGGCGAGCGCGGTGAATCCTTGTCGGGCGGCCAGCGCCAGGGCGTGGCCATCGCGCGCGCGGTCATCAACGACCCGCCCATCCTGCTGCTCGACGAGCCGACCTCGTCCATGGATTTTTCGAGCGAGGACGACATCAAGCGTCGCCTGACCGAGTTCGCGCAGGGCAAAACGGTGCTGCTGATCAGTCACCGCACCTCGCTGCTGGATCTGGCGGACCGCATCATCGTCATGGACGGCGGGCGCATCATGGCCGACGGCCCCAAAGAGCAGGTGATTACGGCACTGCGCCAAGGGCGCATCGGAAAGGCTGCATGATGGCCGGGCTGGAGCAAAAAACCTTTGAGCAAACCGGCGCCCTGGTCAAGGGCGCCAGCCGCACCGGCGACGCCACTTTTGGCCCGCTGGTGAAGCGGCTGACGCCGGTTGACGAGCACGAGAAGCTGGACTGGGCCGGCGACGCCGACTGGGCCCGCCTGCAGCAAGAGCCCTTGCGCGCGCGGCTGCTGCTGCGTCTGGCCGCCGTGGTGCTGGTCCTGCTGGTGGTCTGGGCCGCTTTTGCCGAGATCGACGAAGTCACCCGCGGCGAGGCCCGCGTGGTGCCGACCAGCCAGGTGCAGATCATCCAAAGTGTCGACGGCGGCGTGGTCGAGGCGCTGCTGGTGCGCGAAGGCCAGGTGGTCGAAGCCGGCCAACTGCTGCTGCGCGTGGACCCCACCCGCTTTGTCTCCACCCTGCTGGAGAGCCGCGCCAGCCAGTTGGCCCTGCAGGCCAAGGCGCTGCGGCTGGAGGCCCTGACGCGCGGCAGCGCGTTCAACCCGCCGGCCGAGCTGCGGCGTGAAGCGCCCGATGTGGTGGCGCAGGAAATGCGCCTCTACGAGTCACGCCGGGCCGAGATCAGCGCCCAGATTTTCATCGCGCAAAACCAGCTCACCCAGCGCCAGCAAGAGCTCAACGAAGTGCTGGCCCGGCGCGATCAGGCGGTGCGCAGCCAGGATCTGATGACGCGCGAAATCAACGCCACCCGCCCGATGGTGGCCACCGGCGCCGTCTCCGAGGTCGAGGTCATTCGGCTGGAGCGCGAAGTGGCGCGCCTGCGCGGCGACCGCGAGCAGGCCACGGCCCAAATCGCGCGCGTGCAGTCCGCCATTCTGGAAGCCACCCGCAAGATCGAAGAAGTGCAGCTTACCAGCCGCAACCAGATGAGCGCCGAGCTGTCGGAGACCATGAGCCGGCTGGCCAGCCTGTCCCAGGGCGGGCTGGCGCTGGAAGACAAGGTCAAGCACGCCGACATCAAGTCGCCGGTGCGCGGCACCGTCAAGCGCCTGCTGGTCAACACCGTGGGCGCGGTGGTGCAACCCGGCAAAGAGGTGGTGGAGGTGGTGCCGCTGGACGACGCGCTGATTCTCGAAGTGCAAATCACGCCCAAGGACATCGGCTTTTTGCACCCGGGGCAGCACGCCACGGTCAAGTTCACCGCCTATGACTTTGCCATCTTCGGCGGCCTGGCGGCCGAAGTCATCACCATCGGCGCCGACTCGGTGATTGACGAAAAAGGCAACGCCTTCTACCACGTGCGGGTGCGCACGCGCCAATCCAGCCTGGGCCCCAGCCTGCCTATCATTCCAGGCATGGTGGCCCAGGTCGATGTCCTCACCGGCAAAAAAACGGTGCTGTCCTACCTGCTCAAACCCGTGCTGCGGGCCAAAGCCAACGCCATGACAGAACGATGATGACCCAACACTTCTTCCTCTCCAGTGCGCCAGCGGCCGTGCCAGAGCGCTGGCGCGAGGCTTTTCCGGACGGTCAGGCGCTGGCGGGCGCTGCCCTGCAGGCGCGTTTAGGTACGGAGTCAGCCCTGCAGTGCCTGGTCTGGCTCAGCAGCGCCGATGCGCAATGGCCGCTTTACCTGCGCCAGGTCTTGCAGGCCCAGCCCGGCGCCCGGGTCGTGCTGCTGTCGGGCGCGCCCGAAGCCCTTGAAGGCCTGAACGCGCTCAACGCCGGCGTGCGCGGCTACACCCATGCCTACGGCGTGCCCGCGCTGCTGCAAGAAGTGGCCTTGGTGGTGGAGCACGGCGGCCTGTGGGCCGGGCCCGACCTGCTGCAACGCCTGGTCGGCGCCAGCCACGCGGCGCTGGCCGGCCGAGTGGCATTGGACAAAGCGCGCGCACCGGCGGCGACGGCCAGCGCAGCCGTGGCCGCACCGGCCGCCAATCCCTGGGCCCTGCTGTCAGCGCGCGAGGCCCAGGTGGCGCGCGCCGTGGCGGCCGGGCGCTCCAACAAAGAAGTCGCTGACCTGCTGTTTATTTCCGAGCGCACCGTCAAAGCCCATCTGGGCGCCGTGTTTGAAAAACTCGGCGTGCGCGACCGGCTGCAACTGGTGCTGCGCCTGGCCGCCGGGGCCGATCCGGGCTCGGTTTCCTCCAGTGAGCCATCGGCATGAGCAAGCCGGTTCCACCCGCCGCCGCGCTGATGTGCCGCCGCAATGCCGATGGCCGCATCGTGGCCCTGACCCGCCAGACCCTGAGTCCGCAGAGAATCGTGATGGGGAACTGGCAAGCGGTGTCGGCGGCCGACCCCGAGGTCGAGGCCTTTGTGCAAGACGTGACCAGCCAGGCCGACGCGCTGAGCCAGACCGACATCGGCCTGGCGCGCGTGCTGGAAGACCTGATTGATGTCCTGATCAACCGCGGGCTGCTGCAGTTCACCGACCTGCCCGAGGCGGCGCAAGCCAAGCTGCTGGAGCGGCGCGAAACCCGCGCCCACCTGCCCCACCGGCTCGAACTGCTGTCCGATGACAGCGACGGCGACAGCGTGCGGCTTTAATCGCCACCGATCTTCACGCAGACCGATGCTGGTCGTCGCGCCGTGTTGGCTGGCACCGTGGCACGCTGCGCTTTGCCCACCCTACGGGGCTGAGCAGAGTAGTTGCCAGAATGATTTGAAATGATGAAAGCAAGAAGCAACCCGAATTTGAGCTGTATGAGCCGCAAATATGGACCAAAATCGATTGTTCGCAGTGTGAAAATTGTTGCTGGAATTGATGCATTCGTGCAACAATCACTGCATCAATCGACTTGATAAGGAGGTAGTCATGGTCACTTCATCGACCGGGGACGACCGCGACAAGGCCATCATTCTTGCGCTGCAACAGCAAGCTGACCCACTGGTTCGTTTGAAGGGGCGTGATGAGTGGCTATCTGCCAGTGAGATTGCCGCGCAAATCAACGACAAAGTTAACCGTACGACCATTTTCCGGTCCGTTGCGCATCTGCTTGACAAGGGCCTGATTGAAGCAACAGGCGAAACGAAATCCCGGCGGTATCGGCTGGCAGCAAGGTCTCTTCCTTACCTGGAATGGGATTTGTCACGGCCAAAGGACCAGCGTCCTGCCGTGTTCTACAACCCTGCCTTGCTTCAGAACTATGAGCCCAATGTGACGCGGTGGCTGAGCATTGACAGGTGCGAGCGCTTGATGGCAGTCGGCCGCGCCGACTTCATGGTCAATGAAACCGCCTATCGCCGGGTAATGAACAGCTTGTTGATTGACCTCTCATATGCCTCAAGTCGTCTGGAAAATGTGCAGATCAGTTGGCTTGATACCAAATCACTGATCGAATTGGGCGAACGCCCGGAGGGCCTCAGCGACAAGGAGTTGCGAATCGTCATGAACCACAAAGACGCAATTCAATTCATGACTGAAAGCCGCGAGGAGCTGGTCATTAACAGGCGTTTCGTTTTTGATGTTCATAGCCTGCTGAGCGCTGGCTTGCTTGGAAATCCAGCCGACAGTGGAAGAATCAGGCGCGGCGCGGTGGGTTTCGAAGACAGTGCCTATCACCCTCTGGCCAATCCATTTCAGCTTGAAGAGCAGTTCAATATTGTTTGCGAAAAGGCCAGCGCTATTGAAAATCCGCTCGAACAGTCTGTTTTTGTAATGACGTTCATGTCCTATCTTCAGCCATTTACGGACGCCAACAAGCGCACATCCCGGCTCAGCGTGAACGCGCCGCTGCTTCGCATGGGCATGGCGCCATTCAGTTTTACCCAGGTCAACCGACAAGACTACATGTTTGGATTACTCGCGTTTTATGAGCGCGGCCGGCATGAGTTCATCGTCGATGCGTTTGAAGACGCCTATTTGAAGTCCGCGCCAAGGTACGTTGACACCATGAGGCTGGTCCAACAGGGAGGAAGCCTGGGCACCGTGTCGCCAATCAGTCGTCGCGAGGAGCCCTGAGGCGGCGCAGGCCAAGCGGCTGGAGCGGCGCCAAACCCGCGCCCACCGGCCCCACCGGCTCGAACTGCTGTCCGACGACAGCGACGGCGACAGCGTGCGGCTTTAACCTAGAAACCGCCCTGATGGCCATTTGACTTTTCGATCGCCCCGAGTGAGAATGACATATATGTCAAGCAAGGGAATTCCATGATGGAAGGCGCGAAAATCAAAGCCCTGTATCAGCTTCAGGAGGATGTGCTGGGGCGATTGCAAGCCATGGGCGATCCTCAATTCGGACAAGCGAAGCTGTGCGGCGGAACGGCCCTGGCCCGCTGCTGGCTTGATAACCGCGTC
>JAKFXU010000094.1 GCA_021731215.1 Rhodoferax sp. | reverse complement strand
GTAGTTGGCAATCATCTGTTCGCTCCTGCGTGGTGAAACCGTGTGAAGGCAGCCCGGCTGCCCCGAATAGGGTCCGGGCTTACGCCGCCTTGGCGGCTGCGGCGGCGCCTTGCTTTTGCATCAGCGTGTAGCCGAACAGCGCCGCCCCCAGGGCGCCCGCAATCTGGCTGTCGAACTTGGTCTCCAGGGCCTTGATGCCGAGCAGCTTTTCGATGCGCTTGACCACACCCGGGTTTTTGGCGATGCCGCCGGTGATGAAGAAACCCTCTTCGACGCCAATGCGTTCGAGCAGGGAGACCACGCGCTCGGCCATGGCCTGGCAGTAGGCAGCGATCACCTTGTTCTTGGTGTAGCCGGCTTTGAGCAGGCCCAGCGCTTCGGATTTGGCAAACACGACGCAGACCGAGGACACCGCTTCGGGTTCGACATCGACATCGAAGGAGCGCGGACCGAGCTCGGCAATCGGGATCTGCATCAGGTCGGAAATCACCTCCATGCCGCGCCCGGTGCCGGCAGCGCACTTGTCGTTCATCAGGAAGTTGGTGACCTTGCCCTTTTCGTCGCAGTGAATCGCCTTGCAGTCCTGGCCGCCCATGTCGAGAATGGTGCGCACGCCATTGCCGCCCATGTAGTTGGCGCCGCGGGCGTGACAGGCGATCTCGGTGATGGCCTTGTGCGCGAACGGCACATTGACGCGGCCGTAGCCGGTGCCCACCACATAGTGGATGTCTTCGAGCTTCATGCCGCATTGGTCCATCACGCCGGCCAGCGCGTTGGTGGCGGAGTCCGGCGAGTTGTTGCCGGTGCGCATGCTGTTGAAGCCGTACAGTTCGCCATCGACCACCAGCACCGCCTGCGATGACACCGAACCGACGTCAATGCCGCAGGTGATGATTTTGGCGCTCTTCCAGTCTTTGGTTTCGTCAATCCAGACGTTTTCCTGCCAGCGCCAGAATTCCTTCTTGGCGGGGACCGTTTCTGCTTCCACTTGTGCACTCAATGCGTTCATCTCTTGCTCCTTTGTCAACGGTGTTCAGTGCTGCCGCTCGGCGGCAATCAGGGCGCAGCCCAGCGCGCTGATGTATTCGGGCATGTCCGGCAGCGATATCTGGTCGACGCCCATGGCGTTCTTCAAGGACTGGACAAAGCCGGCGTTGTGCACCATGCCGCCAATCAGCACCACTTCGCCCTCGATGCCGACGCGGCGCACCATGGCGCAGACGCGGCTGGCCACGGCGTCGAGCACGGCTTTGGCGATGTCGTTCTTGGGCGTGGCCGAGTGAATCAGCGAGACCACTTCGGACTCGGCAAAGACGGTGCATTGGGCATTCATCGGAATCGTCTTGTCCGACAGCAAGCTGGCGTCGCCAAATTCCTGCAGCGTCATTTGCAGCGCCCGTGACATCGCTTCGGCAAAAGAGCCCGCACCGGCCGCGCATTTTTCGTTGCCGGCAAAGTCGATCGCCCGCCCCTGGTCGTCGGTCTTCATGCCGCGGCCCTCTTCGGCGCCGACGTCGACCACGGTGCGTGCCTGCGGGTACATGAAGGACGCCCCTTTGGCGCCGGCCGTCATTTCCGTGATGCCCTCATTGGCAAAGGCCACCTGCTTGCGCCCGGCCCCGGTGGCGAACACCGCTGTGACCTGGTCGCGCGTCAGGCCGGCGGCCAGCAACACGTCGTCGTACACTTTTTCGGCGGCCTGGTCCGGGTCAAGGTCGCCCGGCATCATGATGTGCGTTTTCTTGATCGCGTATTTGAGCTGGGGTGCGCCCTCCACCTTGATGTCTTCGAGCAAGACCACCTTGACGGTGCGCGAACCCATATCGATACCTGCAGTAATCATCTCTGTCTCCTTCCAAGTGTCAGGTTCAAGCGGCCTGGCGCCGCAGCCCTAGCTGCTCCATGAAGGCGTCGACGCGGGCTTGCGTGCGCACTTCGTCAAACTCCCGCTCGTCGCCCATATTGCCTTCGTAAGTCATGATCGGCACGCCCGCTTTGGCGATGCCCATGCGGTTTTCCATGATGCCCATCGACAAGCCCTCGCAGCCGCGGTTGAGGTGCAACATGACGCCATCGACCTGCCACTCCTTGACGATGCGCAGCATCATCTCGGTCTTCAGGCGCGGGTCGTAGAAGTGCTGCCACTGGGGCTTGGACAGGTTCCAGTCGGCGTACAGGCGCAGCGCGGTCTGCCGGTCATTGATCGCTATGCCCTTGTTCCAGGGCAGCGTGCGGCCACCCCAGCTGCCGTCTTCCTTGACTTCCCAAATGCCTTCCAGCGCGAAGGTGTAGAGCGAGCCAATCGACACCGCGCCGAAGGTTTCGAGATAGCGGAAGATTTTCAGGAACGACCAGGGCGGCTGCGTGTCCGACATCATGCGCACCGTCTCGTTGGGGACGGCGGCGATGCCGCGGGCGACGCGATCCTTCACTTCCTCGTACAACTCGTCGTAAAAATCGGCGCACCACTGGGAGGATTTCGACAGCGTCGCCAGCACGTACAGCGAGTACATCGTTTTTTCATCGAGCGGCGCCGGCTTGACCTTGTTCAGGGCGCAGATGTCGGCCCAGCGGCTGGTGGAGCGCATCTCGTTTTTCACCGCCTTGATGAACAACTCGTCGTTGAACTCGCGGCCGGTCGATTTTTCCAGGAATTCGATGCCCTCGTTGAGCTGCCCGACCACATAGTCAAGGCGCGCCTCGGTCAGGTCCTGGTACGGGCCCACGCCGACATCGACATAGAACTGGGGCACCTGCTCGGCCAGGGCGACGTGCTGGTACCACTTGGAATGGGAGCAGCAGATCTGGGTCTGGAAGATGAAGTCGGGTTTCGGGAACTTGCCGCCGAACAGGTACTTGTCCAGGTGCATGCCGCCCCAGTAGATGCGCATGTAGGAGCAAAGGTCGCGCGCAAAGCCATAGGACTCGGCCGCATCCATGCATTCCTTGGCGAACTTGCGATCATGCGAGATGGCCGCCGCGTAGGGCTCGCCCGTGAGCGAGTAGACGTCTTCGCCCAGACCGGCCGGCAGCGCGTCCAGCGCCCAGGCCGAACCGGACCAGCGCAGGCCGCCGTTGTCCTTGGCGCGGGCGTAGTTCAGATAATACTGCTCGCGCAGTTCCTTGGCTTTTTTCCAGAGCTTGAGCGGCTCGGTCGGATACTTGTTGTGCATGGACTGTGTCTCCCGTCAATTCAGAATAAATCTTCTTCGCTCATCGTTTCGAGGAAGGCCTCGACACGAATCCGGAAGGGGCCAATCGGGTTGGTGATGTCGAACTCCAGAAACAGCGTGGGGATGCCGTTGGCTTCGAGATGGCGCTTGAGGTCCGGGTAGTCGCCTTCGTGCGGATCGCAGAATTTCTGCTGCAGAAAGATGGCGGCGCGCGCGTTGAATTCCTTGGCCAGTCCGAGCACATGGTCGAACCGGGTGTGGCTCGGGTAGTCCTTGGTCGGGCAAGCGGGACGGTCGCAGTAGCGCTCGGCGATGGCCTTGATGACGTCATCGTCAGGCTTCGATTCGTTCCAGAAATAGCGGGTACCGGAGCACTGGTCGTCAATCACAATGGTGGAGCCGACCGACTCGACCATGGCCATGAAGGCGATGTCGTCGTTCTCGGAACCGATGGTCATGAAGCGCACCCCCTCGGGGCGGCTCAGACCACGCGCGGGCAGCCGGGCGAGAACCTTCTTCAGTTGCTCGTTGTGCTCGCGCTTGTCGACGAACTGCGCGCTAATCGAGGCGTAGATCGCCTCCACGCCGCTCACCTGCGGATCGGTCGCCTTGCGGTACTCAAACAGCTCACGCAGCAGGCGGCGGTTCTCGTCCACCACGGCCAGCGCATCTTTGAGCTTGGCGTCGGTCAGTTCCTTGCCGGTCAGGGCCTGCAGGAAGATGCGAAAGGATTGCAGCTCGGCGTGATGGGCCTTGCGGGCATGCGAAGACTGGACCTCATTGGGCATCGGCACGTAGTAGTCCCATTGCACGCTGGGTACATTGGAGCGCCAGGAACTGAAGGTCTGCCGGTACTGGATGCAGGACTGGGTCAGCGTCACGCCGTCGCAGTAGTCGTAGCGACCGAGCAGGCCCTGCGCCAGGGAATCGCGGCAGAACGGGCAGAACATGCCGAAGATATGGGGCTCGGTGACATTCTGGGGTTCGTGCGCGCCCAGCACCCGCACCGGCAGCATGTCCGCGGCAATCAGCAATTCCTCGGCCGTATAGGTGCACATCGTCGCCACCACTTGACCGCCCGTGCGCTGCTTCCAGCCCCGCGCATAGTCGTGGCGTTTTTCGTACCAGTCCTTGAACTGGTCAAACAAACCGTCGCTCATTGAGAAGTCTCCTTTATCACGGGGTAGTTCAAACTTGGATCAGCTCCTGCGAAATGTGCAATATATCGCAGATAGTGAACTATAAAGCAGTTTGCGCACGACGCGGCAATTTTCCCCGGGATGTGCCAATCGTTTGATTTGGATCAACCAAACACTTGTTTGCATCAACTTGATGACGGGGCTGCGTCCACTTCCATCACCCTGTCCCAGGCCATGGCGCGCTCCATGGCTGGTTGGATCAGCGCCTACCGAGTGGCCCAGCTCTTGGGATGAACCTTATTCGAGGATAATTGCAACATAATGCATATTGTGTGCGATCGATACCATGACCAACCATCATTCAGACCATTCCGGGGCGCCAAGATTGCGGGACGAGGACGGCGACTACCTGCATGCGCTGGGCGAGCATATCCGCGATCTGCGGGTGCGGCGCGGCATGACCCGCGCCATTTTGGCGCGCGACTCCGGCGTGTCGGTGCGCTACCTGGCGCAACTGGAAAGCGGTGATGGCAATATTTCCATCCTTCGCTTGCGCCAGGTCGCCCAAGCCATGGCCATGCCGCTGCAGGAGATCATCCGGGTCGGGCCGGAGCCGGCGGCGGAACTGACGCTGCTGGAGCAGTTTCTCGCGCGCCTGTCACCCGCCCAATTGACAGAGGCGGGCAAGCTGTTGCGCGGCGCGTTCGAAAATCGGACGCGCCGCCAGCGTATCGCCCTGGTCGGCTTGCGCGGGGCCGGCAAGAGCAGCCTGGGCAAGCTGCTGGCGACGCATCTGAAAGTCCCGTTCATCGAACTCGCCGACATCATCGAACAGACGGCGGGGACCAGCATGTCAGAAGTGTTTTCCCTGTATGGACAAGCGGCCTACCGGCGCTACGAACGGCGCTCGCTGGAATGGCTGATTGAAAACCATGACAGTTTCGTCCTGTCCACCGGCGGCAGCATTTCGACTGAACCGGCAACCTTCGACCATTTGCTCACCTCCTGCTACACGGTCTGGCTGAAAGCGAGCCCGGCTGAGCACATGGCTCGCGTCATCGCTCAGGGCGACCGGCGTCCCATGGGTGATGACCGCGAGGCGATGCAGGATCTGGAACGCATCCTGGTCGGGCGCGAGCCCATGTACCGCAAGGCCGACGCGGCCGTCAATACCTCCGGTCTCACGATCGAGCAGAGTCTGGCCGAGCTGCTCAAACAAGTCTCCGCCTGATCTTGGACCGGGCTCAAACCCCGGCAGCGCTCGAGCCCGGCGGGCCACGTCGGCCATCGTGGTTGCCAGCGGCACAGCCAACTGGCGCCCGGCCGCGCTGACTGAACCCAGCCGAGCAGCGGCGCGCGGCCCGCCTAGCAGATCAGGGTCAAGTGGCCTCAAATTGATGCCGGGCCGGCAACTCCATTATTTGTTTGGTGAATGTAACGAATTTCAAAAATCAATTAGGCGAATGGCAGCAAAACGCCTAAATTGCGCATCAGAAAAGTCCCTCCTGGGATCACAACAATACGGAGACCTGCTTGGAACTCTCATTCCACAGCGAAATCGACAAGCTCATGCTCAGGTAGTGCCCTCCATGCGCTGGCCCTGATTGCTTTTATCATGAGCACCGTTACCGCGGTGTTGCGTGCCAAACCGGCCCCACCAAGGGCTGTCCATCTCAAGAGGTAGACCGTATGAAAATATCCGATCACAAGTTGGATCATTCAGCACCCGAAGCAGCACTCAAGCCAGACCACCCGCGTTTGCTGGACTACCGGCTGGATGACAATTTAACCGCGCAAAGCGGCCCGATCCTGATCTCCGGCACACAGGCGCTGGTGCGCCTGCCCCTGATGCAGGCGCGGCTGGACCGCCAGCGCGGCTGGAACACGGCCGGCTTTGTTTCCGGTTATCGCGGCTCGCCGCTGGGTGCGCTGGACCAGGCGCTGTGGAAAGCCCAGCCCCTGCTGGACGCGCACCAGGTGCGCTTCCTGCCGGCCATCAACGAAGAGCTGGGCGAACAGTTCACCGGTGATTACGCGCTGCACTACCACTTCGCGCCCGAGTTCCTGGTCAAGCGCGGCCCGGATGGGCGGGCGCGCGCCAAGCGCAGTTTCGGGCCGGCGGCGCGCTATGGTCTCAAGCTGTTGGCCGCTCTGCGCGGCCTGCGTGGCACGCCGTTCGACCCGCTCAGTTGGTCGCCGGCCCGGCGCAGCGCGCGCGCCCTGGCCGGGGAATACGCCACCCTGATCGGACAATTGCTGCCCGGCTTGACTGCCGCCAAGCTGGAAAATGCGACGCAAATTGCCGCCTGGCCCGACCGCGTGCGTGGCTTCGGCCGCGTCCGCCAGACAGCCCTGGCGCGGGTGCGAGCACAGACCTCGGTTTTGCGCAACCATCAGGCATCTAGCGCCACCCTGGTCGACTGACGGGCTGGGTTGGCGGGACGCCGATGCAGACACAAGCAATCAGATTTTAAGAAGCTTTTTAGCTTCTCCCAACGCTTTCAGGGAGTCACTGTGCTTGCCTTCTTTGTGAAATTTCTCCCCGTCGGCACGAAGGGTTTGAATTTTCGCCAAGTCGGCTTCAGCCAGCGCCGGCTTGGTGGCAAGCTGGGCGTCAATCGCCTTCATCTCCTTCGGGCAGTTGTTGGCAAAAGCAGAAGAGGCGGCCAGGATCAGTGAGCAGAAAAGGAGTTTTTTCATGATGCAGCCTAGAAATGACCAGAATATGCTGGCAGTCGGATTCTGATGCCGCCCAATAGGGCTGTCCAGCCGCCGGAGATAACTACTTTGTTAAGGCTGTTTTTCCAAGGTCGCCCAAGATCACTCAACTTCGCGCCATCTCGCCCGTGGCTTTGTGTTTGTAGTTCCAGCGCAAAACGCGTAAGATTTAATTGGCTAGGCTGATCAACTTTTGGGAGCAATGCGATGAGCAACCATGTCTACAAGCTGCTTGAACTGACCGGTTCCTCCAGCGTCAGTATTGAAGATGCGGTGAGCGCCGCCATCGCCAAGGCGCATGAGACGGTGCGGCACATCCAGTGGTTCACCATCACCGAGACCCGCGGCCACGTGGTCGATGGCAAGGTGGCGCACTGGCAGGTTTCCCTGAAGATCGGATTCACGCTGGAATAGCCGCCAGCGCCAGGCCTCGAAGGTGTGCCATGTACAAACGAATCTTGCTGGCTTACGATGGTTCCGCCGCCGGACAGCAGGCCTTGCTGGAGTGCTCTGAAATCGCGCAGTGGAGCCATGCCGAGCTGACTCTGATCGCCGTGATGCCGCTGCCCCTGAC
>JAKFXU010000093.1 GCA_021731215.1 Rhodoferax sp. | reverse complement strand
TTGGAACGGATTGAAATTGTGGGCACGCTGCGCTTTGCCCACCCTACGGCTGGCTACTTCTCTTCCGAAAGTCATCCGCAAGTGCAAGCTGGCTTTCCAGCGCTTGGCCGGCGGTCCCGCGGACCGGGCGGCAGCGGCCAAATTTAGCCAATCAAAACAAGCACTTAAATCGGGCCTTCAGGGTATTCCCGCGGTCCGCTGGGGGTTGGCACGTGAATTGCGCTACCGCTTGCACCTGCACCTGCAAGCAGGTCGCCACTTTACCGGCTGCCCTGGGCAGCGGGGTGGCCGGCCAAGTTCAAAAACAACTGGAGACATTGCACGATGGAAACTTTTTACGAGGTGATGCGCCGCCAGGGTATTTCACGGCGCAGTCTGCTCAAGTACTGCTCGCTGACGGCCACTTCCCTGGGCCTGGCCCCGTCATTCATTCCGCAAATCGCGCACGCCATGGAAACCAAGCCGCGCACCCCGGTGCTGTGGCTGCATGGCCTGGAGTGCACCTGCTGCTCCGAATCCTTCATCCGCTCGGCCCACCCGCTGGCCAAGGATGTGGTGCTGTCGATGATCTCGCTCGACTACGACGACACCCTGATGGCCGCCGCCGGGCACCAGGCCGAGGCGATCCTGGAGCAGATCATGACCAAGTACAAGGGGCAGTACATCCTGGCGGTGGAAGGCAACCCGCCGCTCAAGGAAGACGGCATGTTCTGCATCCAGTCGGGCAAGCCCTTCATCGAGAAACTCAAGCACGTCGCCAAGGACGCCAAGGCCGTCATCGCCTGGGGTTCCTGCGCCTCCTGGGGCTGCGTGCAGGCCGCCAAGCCGAACCCGACCGGGGCCACGCCGATCCACAAGGTCATCACCGACAAGCCCATCATCAAGGTGCCGGGCTGCCCGCCGATTGCCGAGGTCATGACCGGCGTGCTGACCTATATGCTGACCTTTGACCGCATTCCCGAGCTCGATCGCCAGGGGCGGCCCAAGATGTTCTACAGCCAGCGCATTCACGACAAGTGCTACCGCCGTCCGCACTTCGACGCCGGCCAGTTCGTGGAGGCCTGGGACGACGAATATGCGCGCAAGGGCTATTGCCTCTACAAGGTCGGCTGCAAGGGCCCGACCAGCTACAACGCCTGCTCCACGGTGCAATGGAACGCGGGCACCGGTTGGCCGGTCAAGGCCGGCCACGGCTGCATCGGCTGCTCGGAAGACGGCTTCTGGGACAAGGGCTCGTTCTACGACCGCCTGACCAACATCCCGCAGTTTGGGGTTGAAGCCAATGCCGACAAGGTCGGTGCCACCGCCGCTGCGGTAGTGGGCGCCGGGGTGGTGGCCCATGCGGCGGCCTCCGCCATCCAACGTGCTTCGTCTGCCAAAGACGAGCGCACCCAAGCCTGAACCAAACCACAAGGACAACCACCATGGGTGCTTACGAAACACAAGGCTTCAAACTTGACGACAGCGGCCGGCGCATCGTCGTCGATCCGGTGACCCGCATCGAGGGCCACATGCGCTGCGAGGTCAACCTCGACCAGGACAACGTGATCCGCAACGCGGTCTCCACCGGCACCATGTGGCGCGGGCTCGAAGTCATTCTCAAGGGGCGCGACCCGCGCGATGCCTGGGCCTTTGTGGAGCGCATTTGCGGCGTCTGCACCGGCACCCATGCGCTGACCTCGGTGCGCGCGGTGGAAGATGCGCTGGGCATCAGGATCCCGAAGAACGCGCACCTGCTGCGCGGCCTGTTTGACAAAACGCTGCAGGTACATGACCACGTCGTTCATTTCTACCACCTGCACGCGCTCGACTGGGTCGATGTGCTGTCGGCGCTCAAGGCCGATCCCAAGAAAACCTCGGAGCTGCAGCAACTGGTGTCGCCCAGCCACCCGATGTCCTCGCCGGGCTATTTCCGCGATCTGCAAAACCGGCTCAAGAAATTCGTGGAAAGCGGCCAGCTCGGTCCCTTTACCAACGGTTACTGGGGCTCCAAGGCCTATGTGCTGCCGCCCGAGGCCAACCTGATGGCGGTGGCGCATTACCTCGAAGCGCTGGACCTGCAAAAGGACTGGGTCAAGATCCACACCATCATCGGCGGCAAGAACCCGCATCCCAACTTTCTGGTCGGCGGCATGCCCTGCGCCATCAACATCGACGGCGACGGCGCCGCCGGCGCGCCCATCAACATGGAGCGGCTCAACTTCATCAAGGCCCGCATCGACGAGATGAACGAGTTCGTGAAGAACGTTTACCTGCCCGACGTGCTGGCCATTGGCACGCTCTACAAGCAGGCCGGCTGGCTGCACGGCGGCGGCCTGGCGGCCACCAATGTGATGGACTACGGCGAATACGCCAAGGTCAATTACGACAAGACAAGCGACCAGTTGCCCGGCGGCGTGATCCTGAACGGCAAATGGGACGAGATTCACGCCATTGACCCGCGCGACCCGGAGCAAATCCAGGAGTTCGTGACCCACAGTTGGTACCAGTACGGCGACGACAGCAAGGGCCTGCACCCCTGGGACGGCGTGACGGAACCCAATTACGTGCTCGGCGGCAAGACCAAGGGCAGCCGCACCAATATCGAGCAGATCGACGAAAGCGCCAAGTACTCCTGGATCAAGGCGCCGCGCTGGCGCGGCCACGCGGTCGAGGTCGGGCCGCTGCCGCGCTACATCCTGGCCTACGCGCACGCCCGCAAAGGCAACCCGTACGCGCAGCGGCCCAAGGAGCAGTTGGAATACGCGGCCCAGATGGTCAACAGCGCCCTGCCCAAGGCGCTGGGCCTGCCGCAAACCCAGTACACGCTCAAGCAGTTGCTGCCGAGCACCATCGGCCGCACGCTGGCGCGGGCCCTGGAAGGCCAGTACTGCGCCGAGATGATGCTGGCCGACTACAGCGAGCTGATCGCCAACATCAAGGCCGGCGACACCGCCACCGCCAATGTGGAGAAATGGGACCCGACCACCTGGCCGAAAGAAGCCAAGGGCGTGGGCACGGCGGCGGCGCCGCGCGGCGCGCTGGCGCACTGGATCAAGATCAAGGACGGCCGCATCGAGAACTACCAGTGCGTGGTGCCCACCACCTGGAACGGCAGCCCGCGCGACGCCAAGGGCCAGATCGGCGCCTTCGAGGCCGCCTTGCTCGGCACCCCGATGGTCAACCCGGAGCAGCCGCTGGAGATTCTGCGCACCCTGCATTCGTTCGACCCCTGCCTGGCCTGCTCGACCCACGTGATGAGCCCGGACGGACAGGAAATGGCCAAGGTCAAGGTGCGTTAGGCTGGAGTCCTTCTGTTCGTTTTTTTGGAGAATGTCATGAAATTATGGATACTGAAATCGCTGCGCGTTGCCGGCATGGCCGCCCTGGCGCTGGCCGCAGGCGCGGCGCAGGCCCACACCGGTCACGCCACCACCAGTTTTGCTGCCGGGCTGGCGCACCCCTTCGGCCTCGATCACCTGCTGGCCATGGTCGCCGTCGGCGTGTGGTCGGTCTGCGCCTTGCCGGCCCGCCAGGCCTGGTGGGGGCCGGCCACCTTTTTGCTGGCCCTGGTCCTGAGCGCGGCTTTGGGTGCCATGGGTGTGGGCCTGCCTTATCTGGAGCACGCCATTGCCCTGAGCGTGCTGCTGTTCGGTCTGATGCTGGTGTTGTCGCAACGGAAGCTGCCGGTGGCGCTCGGCCTGGGTCTGGTGGCAGCCGCCGCCTCGCTGCACGGCCTGGCGCATGGCGCTGAGACGCCGGCGACCGGTTTTGCCGGCTATGCCATCGGTTTTGGGGTGACCAGCGCCGCCCTGCACCTCGCCGGCGTGGCCGCCGCTCTGGCGGTCCGGCGTTATGTCGCGGGCCAGTCCACTTGGGCCGTCGGCGGCTTGGGCGCCCTGTGCGGTGGCGCCGGCATTTATCTGCTCGGTCAATTGTGATGCCGTCCTGAACCTTCCAACCCAGCCAGCAGGAGACCGACATGAGCAATAGCGGCGCATCGACCCGTATCGACAACTTTCACAACGCCACCGGAACCGACGAAGAAGCGGTGGCCCACGGCAATTCAATCAAGTCGGTTTACGTTTACGAAGCCCCGGTGCGCATCTGGCACTGGATCAATGCACTGGCCATCTCGGTGCTGGCCGTGACCGGCTACTTGATTGGTTCGCCGCTGCCCACCATGCCCGGTGAAGCCAGCGCGAACTTCCTGATGGGCTACATCCGCTTCGCCCACTTTGCTGGCGCCTATCTATTTGCCATCGGGCTGCTGGGACGCGTTTACTGGGCCTTCGCGGGCAACCACCATGCGCGTGAACTGTTCACCGTTCCGATCACGCAGCGCGCCTACTGGCAGGAGGTGCTGACCATGCTCAAGTGGTATGCCTTCCTGGCGCCGCGCCCAGGCCGCTATGTCGGTCACAACCCGGTCGCCCGTTTCATGATGTTCTTTGTGTTCATCCTGACTTCGGTGTTCATGGTCTTGACCGGCTTTGCCATGTATGGCGAAGGCCTGCAGGCGGGTTCCTGGGCCGACACCCTGTTTGGCTGGGTGATTCCGCTGCTGGGCCAGTCGCAGGACGTGCACACCTGGCATCACCTGGGCATGTGGGTGATCATCGTCTTTGTCATCACGCATATCTACTCGGCGATTCGCGAGGACATCATGGGGCGCCAGAGCGTGGTCAGCACCATGATCTCCGGCTACCGCACCTTCAAGGACTGACGCGGCCCGCGTTGCACCCGCATGAATACCAGCAGACCCGAAACCCCCTGCAAGCCCCCTGAGCACAAGGCGCCGCAAGAGCGCATTGTGGTGCTGGGCATCGGCAACGTATTGTGGGCCGACGAGGGCTTTGGCGTGCGCTGCGTCGAGACCCTGCAGCGGGAATGGACCTTTGCCCCGCACGTGGAACTGATCGACGGCGGCACCCAGGGCCTGTACTTGATCGAGAACGTGCAGTCGGCCAGCAAGCTGATGATCTTCGATGCGATTGACTATGGCCTGGAACCCGGCACTTTGAAACTGATCGAAAACGACGAGGTGCCGCGCTTCATGGGGGCCAAGAAAATGAGCTTGCACCAGACCGGCTTTCAGGAGGTGCTGTGCCTGGCCCAGTTCGCCGGCCACTACCCCGCGCAGGTGTTGCTGATCGGCTGCCAGCCGGAGGAACTCGATGATTTCGGTGGCAGCCTGCGCGACAGCGTCAAGCGGGTGATGCCGCAGGCGCTGGCGCTGGGCCTGGATCGACTGCGCGGCTGGGGCGCGGCGCCTGTTTGGCGCGCGCAGCCACTGCCCGAAGATGCCACCCTGACCGGCGCCATGCTCACCCTGGAGCGCTACGAGAGCGAGCGGCCCAGCGCCGAGCAGGCCTGCCGCATTGGCGATGAGCGCTTTATGCCCAAGGTGGCCTGATATGTGCATGGGTATTCCGATGCAGGTGATGGCGGTCGAGCCCGGTTTTGCGCAAGTGGTGGGTCGCGGTGAGGCCAGGCGCGTCAATACCGCCCTGATCGGCCCCTGCGAGCCGGGCCAGTGGTTGTTGGTGTTCCTGTCTGACGCGCGCGACCAGATCAGTGCCGAGCGGGCGGCGGAAGTCAATGCCACGCTCGACTTGCTGCAGGCCGCCATCGGGTCTGACGCTTTCTTTTCCGGCAGCGAAGACCCCGGCTTTGTGCTGCCTTCGGCGATGGACACGCACGCCGTACAGCGCCTGACGCAGGGCTGAACCTTTCACAGCAACGAATCGGAGATTGATATGACGACAACCGAAATTCAGGCCCCACCCCTGCTGGCACAGTTGGTGGCCAGGCACCAGGCCCAATGGCTGGACTTTGACAACATCGAGCTCTGGCTGGCCGAGCAGCGGGGCGACCAGGTACTGCTGTTTGCCGGCGATCCGGTGCGCTTCCCCGAGGCGCTGGACGTGGCCGTGGTACTGCCCGAGTTGCAAAGTGTCAGCGCGGCCGCCGGGCGTCCCTTTGGGCTGGCAGTTGCGGTGCCCGAATGCGCCGAAGCGCTGGCAAAGAAGTTCGGATCACAGCGCTGGCCAACCCTGATGTTCTTTCGCGCTGGCCACTATGTCACAACCGTCAGCGGCATGCACGACTGGAGCGATTTCGTGGCGCTGGTGGCGCAGGCCTTGAATGCGCCGACCGGCCGTGCGCCCAGCATCGGCATTCCCGTGGTCAGCGCCAGCAGCAACTGCCACTGACCCTTTGTTGGCACAAATTTCGGCACCTCTTTAGCGACTGTGAGACTGTTATGAATCCGATCCGCGCCGCCCGGCCCTTTCCCATTCCGCTGGTGGCCGCCCTCGGCCCCGGCGGCCCCGGCGACCCCATGGAAGACGAAACGCTGGACTACATCGCCATGCCGCAGGGAATGGCGATGTACCACCCGCCGGCCCTGCCCGAGCCCGAAGCAATGGCCGGGCGCGCAGCCGCCATGCGCGTGCTGCAGCAGGTGCTGGAAGCGCTGCGCCGGGTCGCGCAGGGGGCTGCGCCCGAGCGCGCAACCGCCCGCGTCTCGCTGGCCGGTCTTGCCGCCGAAGACGTGACGCTGATCAACCAGGTGCTGGGCGAAGGAGAAGTCAGCGCCCAGGTGCTCGGCGAACAGGGCGCAGCGGTGTGGCAGATTCAGGAATCGGTGTTTGCCGGGGTCTGGCGCGTGATCGAAACGCTCGACGATGGCGCACTGCGCGACTCCATCGAAGTCGGCGCCGTGCCCGAGGTGCTGCGCCAGACGGCCCGGGCCGATGGCAGCCTGGGCCTGCCAGCGGCCCCGGCCGCGCCGGTGCCGGCCATGAATGCCCCCAGCGTGCTGGTCGAACTGGAACACCAGCGCCGCAGCTGGCAGGCGGGCCAGCTCGCGCACGTGGTCAACCTGACGCTGCTGCCCCTGAGCCCGCAGGACATCGGCTACCTGGACTATCGGCTCGGCACCGGGCGCGTGCTGATCCTCTCGCGCGGCTACGGCAACTGCCGCATCACCAATTGCCGCGTGCCCCATAGCTGGCGCGTGGTTTATTACAACTCGATGGACAGCGTCATCCTCAACTCGGTCGAGGTGAGCGACATGCCGGAAGTGGCCTGCGCCGCCCCGCAGGACCTGCGCGATTCGGTCGCTCGCCTGCAGGAAGTTATGCAATGGGTGCAGCAGGCGTAAAGCGCAGCACCTGAAGAGAAACACATGAGCGCCATCAACGGACAGCAATTCGAGGGCAGTTACCTGGGTGACCGGGGGCGGCTGGCGCGCGACGCCAAGCTGGAGTGCAAGATTTGCTGGTGGGTCTACGACCCGGCGCAAGGCGATGCGCAATGGCAGATTGCACCCGGCACGCCGTTTGCCGAGCTGCCAACCCACTGGCGCTGCCCGCAGTGCGACGGCGCCGCCGAGCAGTTCCTGGCGTTGCGGGCTGCCGCCTGAGGCGCTTGGCCCATGCGCAGCTTCACCGGTTCAACCCAGCCTGGCGCATCGCTGCGGTCCCGCACCGATGCGCTGGCGGCGCTGTTTGACTGCGTGGCGCGGACCCGCATGGCGGGCGTGCCGATGCTGAACCCGGCGCTGCGCGTTGAAGCCCTTGGCTTTGAACTGTGCCAGGGTGCCGATGCCGATGCCGGCGCGCTGGGCGTGCT
>JAKFXU010000092.1 GCA_021731215.1 Rhodoferax sp. | reverse complement strand
TGTGTTCCTTGGCCACCTCGGAGCGCCAGGCCTTCAAGGCAACGAAGCGAAGCTGGCCCGGCGCATCGAGTGCGGCCGGCGCCTTGACCGCCACTGCGGTGGCGCGCTTGGCTTTGCGCGCGGCCGGGGTCGAGACCGATGCACGCAGTTGCACCGCCACCTCGCCCTTGAGCACCGCGCGCGAGGCGTCAGTGAGCCGCAGGGTGTTGAAGGCCTGGGCATCGACCATGACGGCGCCGATGGCGATCAACTGGCGCAGCACACCGCGCAACTGCACTTCGCTAAAGTCCGCGCCGATGCCAAAGGTGCTCAGGGTTTCGTGCCCGCGCTGCGTCACCTTCTCGGTGTTCTTGCCGCGCAGGATGTCCATGATGTGCACCGCGCCATAGCTGCCGCCCATCTGCTGCACGCGGTAGATAGTGCTGAGCAGCTTGCGCGCCGCGTCCGTCCCATCCCACACCGCTGGGGGCTGCAAACAGTTGTCGCAGTTCCCGCAGGGCTGGCTGGCTTCGCCAAAGTAGCTCAACAGCCGCACGCGGCGGCAATCGGTGGCCTCGGCCAGGCCCAAGAGCGCATCGAGCTTGCCGCGCAGGCCCTGCTTGAACTCTTCACCGGCCGGGCTTTCGTCGATCATGCGGCGCTGGTTCACCACGTCCTGCAGGCCGTAGCACATCCAGGCGTCGGCGGCCTCTCCGTCGCGCCCGGCACGGCCGGTTTCCTGGTAGTAGCCCTCGATGTTCTTGGGCATGTCCAGGTGCGCGACAAAGCGCACATCGGGCTTGTCGATGCCCATGCCGAAGGCAATGGTGGCCACCATCACAATGCCTTCGCTGCGCAGAAACCGGTCCTGATTAGTTTGCCGCACTTTGCTATCGAGCCCGGCGTGGTACGGCAGCGCGGCGATACCTTCGTCGCACAGCATCTCGGCCACCTCCTCCACCCGCTTGCGCGACTGGCAATAAACGATGCCGGCGTCCCCCATGTGTTCATTTGAGATAAAGCGCAGCAACTGCTGGGTGGCCTGCGTCTTTTCGACAATGGTGTAGCTGATGTTGGGCCGGTCGAAGCTGCTGACGAATTGGCGTGCGTCCTGCAGTTGCAGCCGCTCCAGAATGTCTTCGCGCGTGAGCGCGTCGGCGGTGGCGGTCAGCGCGATGCGCGGCACGCTGGCATAGCGCTCGTGCAGCACGGTAAGGGCGCGGTACTCGGGCCTGAAATCGTGGCCCCACTGGCTCACGCAATGCGCTTCGTCAATGGCAAACAGGCTCAACTGGCCGCGCTCGTGCAGCGAATCGAGCTGTGCCAGAAAACGCGGCGTCGTCACCCGCTCCGGCGCGCAGTACAGCAGGGTGATGTCCCCGCGCAGCAGGCGGCGCTCCACCTGCGCCGCCTCTTCGCCGGTCAAGGTCGAGTTAAGAAACGCGGCGCTGACCCCGGCCTCATGCAGGGCGCCAACCTGGTCGTGCATCAGCGCGATCAGCGGCGAGATCACCACCGTGATGCCGTGTCCGGTGCGCTGGCGCGCAATCGCTGGAATCTGGTAACAGAGTGACTTGCCGCCGCCGGTGGGCATCAGCACCAGCGCGTCGCCGCCGCCCACCACGTGCTCGATGATGGCTTGTTGTGAGCCACGGAACTGCTCGTAGCCGAATATTTCCCGCAGAATCGCCCTGTTTGTCATTACCCCGGATTATGTCTGGCTCCAGAGCAGGCCCTCAACCCCAGCCGCTGAAGGTGGAGCGCTGGCGGTGATCGTCCAGCTCGCCTTTTCCAGCGCAACCAACGCGGCTCCGGCACGCAGCCGGCAATCTTTTCTACAATGCAGCGGCTATGAAACCCCTTCAATATACCCGCGCCCAAGCGCTGCCCGACATCCTGGCGCAGCGCATCATGATTCTTGACGGCGCCATGGGCACCATGATCCAGCGCTTCAAACTGGGCGAGGCGCAATACCGCGGCGCCGGCTACACCGGACCCGACGCGCAGTTCGAACGTTTCAAGGACTTTCACAAGGACGTCAAAGGCAACAACGAACTGCTGTCGTTGACGCGCCCGGACGTGATCTCCGATATTCACGAGCGCTACTTGGCGGCCGGTGCGGATCTGATCGAAACCAACACCTTCGGCGCCACCACCATTGCCCAGGCCGACTACGACATGGCCGAGCTGGCGCGCGAGATGAATCTGGCCTCGGCCAAGCTGGCGCGCGCCGCCTGCGACAAGTTTTCCAGCCCCGACAAACCGCGCTTTGTGCTGGGCGCCCTGGGCCCGACGCCCAAGACCGCCAGCATCAGCCCGGACGTGAACGACCCCGGCGCGCGCAACGTGAGCTTTGAGCAACTGCGCGCCGCCTACTACGAACAGGTCGAAGCGCTGGTGCAAGGCGGCAGCGACGCGCTGCTGGTGGAGACCATTTTCGACACGCTCAACGCCAAAGCGGCCCTGTTCGCCATTGACGAGTACTTTGAGGCTTCGGGCGAGCGCCTGCCCTTGATCATCAGCGGCACCGTGACCGACGCCTCCGGGCGCATCCTCTCGGGCCAGACCGTCACCGCCTTCTGGTACAGCGTGCGCCACGCCCGCCCGCTGGCGGTCGGCCTGAACTGCGCGCTGGGTGCGGCGCTGATGCGGCCCTACATCCAGGAACTGGCGCGCGCGGCGCCCGACACCTTCATCAGTTGCTACCCCAACGCCGGCCTGCCCAACCCGATGAGCGACACCGGCTTTGACGAAACGCCGGTCGACACCAGCCGCCTGCTGCATGAATTTGCGGCCGAGGGCCTGGTCAACATCGTGGGCGGCTGCTGCGGCACCACGCCCGAGCACATCGGCGCCATCCGCGCGGCAGTGGCCCCGCTGGCCGGGCGCGCGCTGCAAAAATCCTTCTTCTACAAGGAAGCCGCCTGAACCAGGCGCGCCAGCCATCACCATGAAAAAAGTCAAGTGGGGCGTGCTCAGCACCGCCAAAATCGGGCGCGAAAAGGTCATCCCGGCGATGCAAAAGAGCCGCTGGTGCGACATCAGCGCCATCGCCTCGCGCTCGCTGGCGCAGGCACGTGCGGTCGCCGCCGCCATGGGCATCCCGAAGGCCTACGGCTCCTATGAAGAGCTGTTCGCGGATCCGGAGATCGAGGCCATCTACAATCCGCTGCCCAACGACCTGCATGTGCCGATGACGCTGGCCGCCGCGCGCGCCGGCAAGCATGTGTTGTGCGAAAAACCGTTTGCCATGAATGCCAACGAAGCTGCCGAAGTGCGCGAGATGGCGGGCCAGGTCCACATCATGGAAGGCTTCATGGTGCGCTTTCACCCGCAATGGCTGCGCGCGCGCGAAATCGTGCGCAGCGGGGCGCTGGGTGAGCTGCGCGCGATGCAGGTCTTTTTCTCCTACTTCAACCGCCAGCCCGACAACATCCGCAACCGGCTGGAAGTCGGCGGCGGGGCGCTGTACGACATCGGCTGTTATGCGATTGTGGCGGGGCGTTTCCTGTTTGAATCCGAACCGCTGCGCGTGGTGGCCTTGATGGACCGCGACCCGGAATTTCAAACCGATCGCACCGTCACGGCCATGCTCGATTTCGGCGCCGGCCGGCGCCTGGACTTCACGGTCTCGACCCAGACCGTGCCCTACCAACGGGTGCAGGTCATTGGAACCCGGCAGCGCCTGGAACTCGAAATCCCGTTCAACGCCCCGCTGGGCGGCGCGACCCGGATTTTTGTCGACGATGCCAGCGCGCCGGGCGGCGCCTCCGCCATAACCGAAACCCTGGCGCCTTGCGATATGTACAGCTTGCAGGGGGATGCGTTCTCGCAAGTGGTGCGCGGCGAAATTCCGCTGCCCTACGGTGTCGAGGACGCGATTCTCAACATGCGCGTGATCGACGCGCTGTTCAAGTCGGGCCGCAGCGAGTGCTGGGAAGACGTCTAGTACCGCTCCCGATTTAGCCTTTAAAATCAACACATCCAAGGAGCGTTGCAACGGGCCACACGACCCGTCAGGCTTGGATATTCCCAACGACGCTCACCTGAATCTTGTTAGCCACAGGTGAGTCGTATGTCTGAAATTGTTGTCCCCCCCCTGAAATTGTCCGGCCTGGAGCCGGTGAGCATTGGCGCCGACTCTTTGTTCGTCAACATTGGCGAGCGCACCAACGTGACCGGCTCCAAGGCCTTCGCCCGCATGATCCTGAACGGCGAGTACGAGCAGGCCCTGTCCGTGGCCCGTCAGCAGGTGGAAAACGGGGCCCAGATCATCGACATCAACATGGACGAGGCCATGCTCGACAGCCAGGCCGCCATGGTGCGCTTTTTGAACCTGATCGCCAGCGAGCCCGACATCTCGCGCGTGCCGATCATGATTGATTCAAGCAAGTGGAGCGTGATCGAGGCCGGGCTGCGCTGCGTGCAGGGCAAGGCGGTGGTCAACTCGATCAGCATGAAGGAAGGCGTGGATGCCTTCAAGCAACAGGCCAAATTGCTGCGCCGCTACGGCGCCGCCGCCGTGGTGATGGCCTTTGACGAGCAGGGCCAGGCCGACACCTACCAGCGCAAGATCGAGATTTGCCAGCGCGCCTACCGCATCCTGGTGGACGAGGTGGACTTTCCGCCGGAAGACATCATCTTCGACCCCAACATTTTCGCCATTGCCACCGGCATCGACGAGCACAACAACTACGCGGTTGACTTCATCAACGCCACGCGCTGGATCAAGCAGCACCTGCCCGGCGCCAAGGTGTCGGGCGGGGTCTCCAACGTAAGCTTCTCCTTCCGCGGCAATGACCCGGTGCGCGAAGCGATTCACACCGTGTTTTTGTACCACGCGATTCAGGCCGGCATGGACATGGGCATCGTCAACGCCGGCATGGTCGGGGTCTATGACGAGTTGGAGCCGGAGCTGCGCGAACGGGTGGAGGACGTGGTGCTGAATCGCCGCCCCGATGCGGGGGAACGGCTGGTCGAGATTGCGGAGAACGCCAAGGGCGCCGCCAAGGACGAGAGCAGACGGCTGGAATGGCGCGGCACGCCGGAGCACCCGGCCAGCGTGGAGCAGCGTCTGAGCCACGCCATGGTGCATGGCGTGACCGATTTCATCGTGCTTGATACCGAAGAGGCCTACCAAAACGTGCTGGCCAAAGGCGGGCGGCCACTGCACGTGATCGAAGGCCCGCTGATGGCGGGCATGAACATTGTGGGCGATCTGTTTGGCCAGGGCAAGATGTTCCTGCCGCAAGTGGTGAAAAGCGCGCGGGTGATGAAGCAGGCGGTGGCGCATCTGATTCCCTACATCGAGGAAGAAAAGCGCCTGGACGAAGCGGCCGGGCGCGACGTTAAAACCAAGGGCAAGATCGTGATCGCCACGGTCAAGGGCGATGTGCACGACATTGGCAAGAACATCGTCACCGTGGTACTCCAGTGCAATAACTTTGACGTGGTCAACATGGGGGTGATGGTCGCCTGCCACGAGATTCTGGCGCGCGCCAAGGTCGAGGGCGCCGACATCATCGGCCTGTCGGGCCTGATCACGCCCAGCCTGGAAGAAATGCAGTATGTCGCCGGCGAGATGCAGAAGGACGATTATTTCCGCATCAAGAAAATCCCCCTGTTGATCGGCGGCGCCACCACCTCGCGCGTGCACACCGCGGTCAAGATTGCGCCGCACTACGAAGGGCCGGTGGTCTACGTGCCCGACGCCTCGCGCAGCGTGAGCGTGGCGCAAAGCCTGCTCGGCGAGCAGGCGCAACACTACCTCAGCGAACTCAACACCGACTACGAGCGGGTACGCCAGCAGCACGCCAACAAGAAGCAGACGCCGTTGTGGCCGCTGGCCAAAGCGCGCGCCAACAAAACGCCGATCGACTGGAGTCGCAACACACCCATCACGCCTAAATTTTTTGGTCGGCGCGTGTTCAAAAACTTCGACCTGACGGAGTTGGCCCGTTTCATTGACTGGGGTCCGTTCTTCCAGACCTGGGATCTGGCCGGGGCGTTTCCCGCCATTCTGAAAGATGAAATCGTCGGCGTCGAGGCCAGCAAGGTCTATGCCGACGGGCAGGCCATGCTGAAGAAACTGATCGAGGGCCGCTGGTTGACCGCCAATGGCGTGCTCGGCCTGTACCCGGCCAACGCGGTCAATGACGACGACATCGAGTTCTACACCGACGAGACGCGCACTGAAGTGGCGCTGACCTGGTATGGCCTGCGCCAGCAGACTGAAAAGCAAGTAATTGACGGCGTGCTGCGGCCGAGCCGCTGCCTGGCCGATTTCGTCGCGCCCAAGTTCGATGGCGCGGGCCAGCCGACCGGCTTCAAAGACTATGCCGGCCTGTTCGCCGTCACCGCCGGCATTGGCGTTGACAAGCGCGAGAAGCTGTTTGAGGCCGCGCACGATGACTACTCGGCCATCCTGCTCAAGTCGCTGGCAGACCGGCTGGCCGAAGCCTTTGCCGAGTACCTGCACCACCGCGTGCGCACCGACCTGTGGGGCTATGCGGCGCAGGAGGCACTGGCGCCGCAGGACCTGATCGCCGAAAAATACCAGGGCATTCGCCCGGCGCCGGGCTACCCGGCCTGCCCGGATCACAGCGTCAAGAAGGACATGTTCGCGCTGCTGCACTGCGAGGACATCGGCATGGGCGTCACGGAGAGTCTGGCCATGCTACCTGCGGCCAGCGTCAGCGGTTTCTACCTGGGTCACCCGGACAGCACTTATTTCAGCGTCGGCAAGATTGGCGCCGACCAACTCAAGGACCTGGCCGCGCGCCGGCAGATGAACGAGCAGGCGCTGCAGCGGCTGTTAGCGCCAAACCTGTAGCTTGAGCTGCCGTTGCCACGCGGCCAGGCGGCGTTGCTGCATTGGATACACCTTGGCCGGCGTCAGGCCTTGGGCACCAGCGCCAGCCGCTGCGCCAGCGTCAAAGCGGCCACCCCCACCAGGCTGAGGATCAGCAGCAGCCACAGACCGTGGCTGTAGCCGGCCTGCGGCGTCCACAACAAGCCCAGCAACAGCGGCGCCGCGGCGCGCGCCAGCGCCAGCGGCAGGCCCAGTGCGCCATTGAGGGTCGCCACATGGTCGCGGTTCACATACTGCGCGATGGCGGTCCCTTTGACGATGGTGAGCATGCCGTTGCCCATGCCGTACAACAGCACGAACAGCAGCACGGCCGCGACTTGCCCGGCACCCGCCCCGGGCGCCGCCAGCAGCGCGAGCAGCCCGAGCGGCAGCAGGCAGGTGATCAGTCGATTGGCCAGGTGCAGATCGAAGTGGTGCTCAAAGAAGTACAACAGCAGCCGGCCCAGCACCTGAATCACGCCGATGCTGGCCGGGAGGGCGATGACCCAGGCCTCGTGCAGGCCGTTTTCGCGCAGCAGACTGACCATGTGCGCCGGCAAGGCCAGGCTGAAGGCCAGCGACGACTCGGCCCGGCTCAAACCCAGCTCCCGCTCGACCGGCGCCATCACCAGGGCGAAAGTGTAAAAAACGCTGCCCCAGCTGATCAGCCTAGAAACCGCAGTTGGACTTGCCCGAGTGGACTGCTGGCGGCGTGTCTGGGTAGGCGTGACAACGCAGTTGTAGGGTGGGCAAAGCGCAGCGTGCCCACGGACTGCTTTGTTGGGTCGGATTGAA
>JAKFXU010000456.1 GCA_021731215.1 Rhodoferax sp. | reverse complement strand
TGGTACGGCTTGGGCAGCGCCGACATGCTGGAGGTGGCGCACATGGGCCTGCATGTGGCGCAGATGACCAGCCAGACCGGCATCCAGCAATGCTTCGACGCGGTGACCACCAACGCCGCGAAGGTGATGCACCTGCAGGGCTACGGACTGGAGGTGGGCTGCGATGCCAGCTTTGTGCTGCTGCAGGCGCGCGACCCGATTGAGGCGATCCGGCTGCGGGCCAATCGGCTCAAAGTCTTCCGGCGCGGCCACCTGGTGGCCGAATCGCCGGCTGCCACCAGTCAGTTGCATTTGCCGGGGCGGCCGCAGTCCTGAACTTCTCCGGGGCCAACCAAACAAAACTTACCCGGAAAACTTGTCGGCCCTGTGCCACGCCAGGTGGACCAAATGTCCATCAGCCAGCCAGCGCCTCCAGATTTGCCACCAGCAGGACAGAAGTGAAACGCGTCAATGCAGATTGTCCGGGTCAGTGTCGTTGACGAGCCATGCAGGAATGTCACGCAGCCCATGCAAAACGCGCCAGGCATCAATGAACCCCAATGCTGCTGGCTCTCAGCGCTTTCACCCTAAGAAACGCAGTTGAAAGCCCTAAATCCCCGAAAAGCCGAGTACTGGCGCGGGTTTGCAGCGATTTGAGACACTCACCCGATGGGTGAACTCATCAAGCGCAAAAAACGGCCCTCGCGCAGGCCAGTGAAGACTATGTGGCGGTGCAAATCATGGGCGCATGCACGTTCGATTTGACCATGGGGCCGCAGGCCACGCCCCATGGTCAAATCGTCTACTTTGCCGAATTCCTGGCCAGCGCAGGCACTTTGGCATGAAGTCCCACATTGGCGTCGATGCAGATTCTGGACTGGTGCACACGGTGCGCGGCACCTCCGGCCATGTGAGTGATATCGCCGAAGGCAACACCTTGCTGCATGGTCAGCAGACGGTTGCCTTTGGAGACGCGGGCTACCAGGGAATTGAAAAGCGCCCAGACGCCAAGCCCGATGTCACCTGGCATGTAGCCATGCGCCCGGGCAAGCGCAAAGCGCTGGACAAAGCCGTTGAGGCCGACGCCATGATTGACAAGGCGGAAAAGTTAAAGGCGGGCATCCGGGCCAAAGTGGAACACCCGTTTCGGGTGGTCAAGCGCCAGTTTGGATTTGTGAAGGTGCGCTACCGCGGCTTGAAGAAGAACACGGCCCAGTTCTTTACGCTGTTTGCGCTGTCCAATTTGTGGATGGTGCGCAGCAAATTGATGGGAGCCGTGGCATGAGTGCGCCCGCAAACAGGGCAAGTGCCCTGCAAAGGGTGAAAACTGCCCGAAAGAGCAGCAAAAATGGCGGGATTTCGGGAGATTGCTGGTGAAATTCCACTATTTGAAAAGATTACCCCGCTGCTCCAATTGGCGATGGGTTATTCGGAGCATCCTCAATGTCGCCAAGGCGCTGCGACCGCCGTGCTACAAAGGGTGCTCGGTGTAGAACTTGCCGCCGTGAAACAACAGGGGGGATGCGCCGGGCTGGTAGGCGCAGCGCTCGACTTCGCCAATAAAAATAACATGGTCGCCTTCTTCATAGCGGCTGCGGTTGAAGCACTCGAACGAAGCCGCAGCCCCCGCCAGCAGCGGCGCGCCTGCGGTCCCCTCGATAAACGCCACGTCGGCAAAACGGTCGACGTCCTTGGCGGCAAAGCGCCGGGCCAGGTTTTGCTGGTCCGCCCCCAGGATGTTGATGGCATAGTGCGAGCCGGTGCTGAAGGCGCTCAGGGAGGCGGCGGCGCGGGACAGGCTCCACAGCACCAGCGGTGGGCTGAGCGAGACGGAGTTGAACGAGTTGGCGGTGAGCCCGACCAGTTTGCCCTCGGCGGTGCGGGCGGTCACGATCGTGACACCGGTGGCAAACATGCCCAGTGCGGCGCGAAACTCGGATTTGGAAAAATTGGGGGCTTGCGCCCGGGCATCGACAGCAGACAAAGACATGGCCGCAATTTACCCGATATTGGCGGGCTCGCCTGCGCGGGCCCGCCCGGCCGGTGCCGCGAATAAAATCATGCGATGCGCATTTTCCCTCCCCTGCTGCCCACGGTTGCTGCAGTATTCATAGCGACCAGTGCTGCTGCATCGGGGCCTTGCGCCGATTTTCATGCCAGCTTGCCGAATGTATCGCGGACCCTGTGCGCGGATGCCAAGCTGCAGGCCAACGCGGCCAGCAGCGTCAAGGGGCGCGCTATTTACACGCGTGACATCCACCCCGATGGCTGTTCATTCCGGCCCTCAATCCGGATGGGCTGCTGAGCCGCCCGGCGCTGAGCGAGCCCGAGTCGAAGTTCCTGCAGGCGCAAATGCAGCGCTTCAAGCCCGATCTGATCGTCAGCATTCATGCGCCCTACGGCGTGCTGGACTTTGATGAGCCGCTGGCGCCACCGAGTCGCCTGGGGCGCCTTTATCTGGATCAGGTCGGTATTTCCCTGGGCTCCCTGGGCAACTACGGCGGCGTGCACCAGGGCATGCCGTGGTCACGGTGGAACTGCTCCATGCGCTCAAGACGCCGTTTGATGCGGAGATCCGGCGCATGTGGCGGGATTTGCAGCGCTGGATGGCGGCCACGATCGCGCCCGGCCTGACGCAAGCGGGTAGCGCGCACGCCTTGCGCTGATGGCCCGCTGACCTCTATTGCAGCAACTTTTCGACCTTGAGCAGCGTCAGCAAGCCCATCAAGGCAAAAATGGCGGCCGCGATGCTGTGCACCAGTTTCATCGGGATCTTGGCCGCGAAGCGGTTGCCGACAAAAACGGCCGGCACATCGGCCACCAGCATGCCCAGCGTGGTGCCGATGACGACCAGCAGCGGCGCGCCATAGTGGGCGGCCAGCGCCACCGTGGCGATCTGCGTCTTGTCGCCCATCTCGGCCAGAAAGAAGGTGATGAAGGTGGCACCGAAGACGCCGAGGTGTTTGGCCACCTGGGCTTCTTCTTCCTCGATCTTGTCGGGGATCAGGGTCCAGATCGCCATGCCGATGAAGGACAGGCCGAGCGCCCAGCGCATGGCCTCGGGACTCACCACGGCGGTAATCCAGGCGCCCAGGGCACCGGCCAGGCCGTGGTTGATCAGCGTGGCGCACAGGATGCCGGCGATGATGGGCCAGGGTTTTTTGAAACGCGCCGCCAGGATGAAGGCGAGCAACTGGGTTTTGTCGCCGATTTCCGCCAGCGCGACCACCCCGGTTGAGATAAAAAGAGCTTCCACATTGAGTTCCAGGGCCGGACAAAAAACATTTGACCGCGCCCCTCCCGGCCTGTTCCGAAGTTGCGCGGTCAAAGGTCTTGCCAAGTTGAAAACCGCTTGCACCATGATCGACCGATCAAGTGTGTTGATGCAAGCCCTCTCAAGCAGATGAAAGGCGACTACTCCCCAGTGACCGGCGCAGTTTAGCAGTTCAGCGCCGCGTCAACCACGCCTTGGCGGGCTTCGACACATTCAAAAAATGGCTACAAATTTCCAGATGATTGAAGCTGTTTTTCTGCTGCCTGATGTCAGGCCGACGCCCTAGCCCAGCAGCGTATCGGCGTTGACGTAGGGGTAGCCCAGGTCGCGCGCGACCGCTTCGTAGGTGACCTGGCCGTTGGCCACGTTCAAGCCATTTTTCAGGTGCGCGTTGTCCTTGAGTGCCTGTTGCCAGCCCTTGTCGGCCAGCGCCACGGCGTGGCCAATGGTGGCATTGTTGAGGGCAAAGGTGGAGGTGCGCGCCACCGCGCCGGGCATGTTGGCGACGCAGTAGTGCACCACACCGTCCACCACGTAGGTCGGCTCGGCGTGCGTGGTGGCATGCGAGGTCTCGAAGCAACCACCCTGGTCGATGGCCACATCCACCACCACCGCGCCTTTTTTCATGCGCGAGATCATGCTGCGTGTCACCAGCTTGGGTGCGGCTGCGCCCGGAATCAGCACGCCGCCGATGACCAGCTCGGCATCGAGCACCGCGTCTTCCACGCTCTGCGCATTGGAGTAGATCGTGCTGATGCGGTTGCCAAACACCAGGTCAAGCTGGCGCAGGCGGTCCACGCTCTTGTCCAGCACCGTCACCCGAGCCCCCATGCCGACCGCCATTTGCAGCGCGTGGGTGCCCACCACGCCGGCGCCAATGATCACCACGTGAGCTGCGGCAACGCCGGGCACGCCGCCCAGCAGAATGCCCATGCCACCCTTGGATTTTTCCAGGTGCGCCGCACCGGCCTGCACCGCCATGCGACCCGCCACTTCGCTCATGGGTGCCAGCAGCGGCAGACCGCCACCGGCTCCGGTGATGGTCTCGTAGGCAATGCAGACGGCGCCTGATTTGATCAGCGCGGCAGTCTGCTCCGGGTCGGGTGCCAGGTGCAGGTAGGTGTACAGAATCTGGCCCGGGCGCAGCATGGCGCATTCCTGCGGCTGCGGCTCCTTGACCTTGACGATCATCGCGGCCCTGGCAAACACATCTTTCGCGTCTGCGGTCAGCGTGGCGCCGGCCGCCAGGTATTGCTCGTCGGTCAGACCAATGTCGGCGCCGGCACCGCTTTGCACCAGCACCGAGTGGCCATGCGCGCTCAGTTCGCGCACGCTGGCCGGGGTCAGGCCGACGCGAAACTCGTTGTTCTTGATTTCCTTGGGTAGTCCGATCAGCATGCTGTTCTCCGGGTGTGGCTGTGAAAGGACGCAGTGTGTGGCAAGACGCCCGCCATGGAAATAGAAATCAGTCTTTTCGCCACGTCATTCTTGCGGCTAATGAAATTCCGCCATGCGTGACCGCTTCAGCCTCGCGGCGCTGGGCGGTATTGCCCGGCGCGCGGCAGCTACCTGCGCGGGGTCGATTCCGGGAGTCTTTGCATGACTCGCTGAGCCGCCTCCTGAATATGCAGCAATGAGAGTTTTTCGGCCTGTTGCTGATTGCCGCTCAGCACAGCCTCCAGGATGCGGTCGTGTTCGTCCCATACGCGGTCACGATCTTGCGACGGTTCGACCACCGCAATCATCGCGCGACGCAGGTGATGCCAATACAAACGTAGCGTCTCGGTGAGCAGTGGATTGCCGGCGGCCTGGTAGACCCACATGTGAAATGCCATGTCTGCGCTGGTGAGGGCTGCTACGGATCCATCCTGAACGGCAGCACGCCCGCGTTCAAGCAACGCATGTCCGCTGTCGCGCGAGAGCTTGGCATTGTTTCGGGCCGCTAGCTTGGCCGCCATGGGGTCGAGCGACTCGCGCAGTTCGTACAGCGATTCGAAGAAGCTCTTTCGCAATGGCGTCACCACAAGACCGCGACGGCCAGCGTCCTGCACAAAATCCTGGGACCTGAGCACCGTCAGTGCTTGCGTCACCGGTTGCCGTGAAACGTTCAGCCTTGCGGCGAGTTCGTCCTGGTTGATCCGATCGCCCGGGCGCAGGACACCTCCGCAAATTGCCTCCAGGATCGACGCATAGACCTGTTCATACAGTGACGGTGTCGCCTGGGGAATGTTGATCTTGAGATAACTGTCTTGTACTTGAGATGTGATGGGGTCAAAAAGCATATCAATCCTGTGCAAACAAAGTCCACGGAAGGTTTCCGTAGATGATCGACCACTCACAATGCTTCATGCAAGCGGGAGATTTTTCAGTCCAAGACCGATCCGGTCCTTCTGCCAGCCAGCGGCCATAGCGCGCAACGCAGCAGCCTGGTTGACTGCGAACTCCAATGCGTACTCGCGATAGATGGCGGCAGATTGTTCGATCAGCCCACCCATGCGTTGGTCCAGACGGGATATGGGACGGGCCGGGCGGCCGGCCCACAACCAGCCGCTGTCAAGTACTTGGCCCCGAGCAGTACTGGAGCCAGCGGCAACCAGCACGTTGTCCCGGACGATCGTGCCAGGCGCCAGCGTACTGCCCATTCCGACCAGGACTCGCGCACCAATGACGCAGTCATGCAGCAGTACGTTGTGCCCGATCGTGCTGTTTTTCCCGATGGTCACGGCCCGCTCGCTGGACCGCAGCACGGTGTTGTCCTGTATGTTGCTGCCAGTCGCGATCGTCACGCCGAGGTCGGCGGCCTCAATGACGCAGCCGAACCAAAGGCTACTGCCCGCGTCCATGCGGATCTCGCCTATGCCAGTCACGGTTGCCGCTACGTAGCCGCACTTGTCGCCGCGGGTCACGCTCGAGTGGGAGGATCGGGGCGTCGCCGCCAGAGAGCCAACTCGCGCATCCGCTCGTATACATGCGTGCAGCGCGTTCAATTCAACGGTGTCTACAGGCCGGAGCGGCACTGCGGGTGAGCCTTCACACCAGTGACCGGGGGGCAATATGCTCCTCGGGAAGACCACTGAGCCGGCGGCGACCACGCTGCCGTTCCCGATCATGGCGCCGTCCAGCACCGATACGCCATCCTGGATCACGCAGTCGTCGCCCACCGTGCAGGCATGCACCACGGAGTTGGCCCCAACGCTGACGCGCTCGCCGAGCGTCGCACCGTAGAGCGCGTGAGAAATATGGACGGTGCTGTGCAGGCCGAGGTGCAACTCCTCGCCGACGTTGACGACATGCCCGTCGCCGCGCAGCACGGCAAATGGCTCCAGCACGGCCTGGCCGCCCAGTGTCACCCGGCCAAGGACCGCGCTGCCTGGCTCGCTGCGGCGAACCGGCCCCTTCAGCGTAGGATGAACGCCCTCGTAGGCCAGTACGAACGGAGAATTTTGGAGCAATTTCATGGTGTGTTTTGGAAAGGTGTTCGCACGGCAATCCACGCTTTCACATTCATTTGACGCGAATTTTTGCAATCTAACTGAATCAGATGGAGCACTGATTCGCCCTGCTGACCGAGAAGCAAATTCGCGCGCGCATCGAGAGGTGTTGTCTGCGCTTCACATTATGCTTGCGCTCGCCACCCGCGTTCGGCCACGTCCCAGGCTTCGATGGCCTGAAGATCCGGAACCCAGGCCAGGCCTGACCGACTGTCGGACGACCGCGCTTGCGTGCTGACCACGACATCCAGCAGCGCCGGCAGGTGCTGCAGCGCTGTAACGATGGCCGCGTCGAGGTCTTCGATGCGTTCCACCCGTTGCGCGTGCATACCGAAAGCCCGGGCCATCGCGGCGTGATCGGCAAACTGCAGGCGAGTGCCGACCACCTTGCCGAAGCGCTCGGTCTGGTCGGTGACCTCGATCTGCCAGGCGCCGTTGTTGGCAACGACGATCAGCAGCTTGGCCTCATGTCGCACGGCGGTGTCGATCTCCATCGCGTTGAAGCCGAAGGCGCCGTCACCGGTGGCGACGACCACTTGTCGCCCCGGATAAGCCAGGCTCGCCGCCACGCCGAACGCCGTACCGACACCGATGCAGCCCAGCGAGCCGGGATCCAGGTAGCTCGAGGCCGACAGACCGACGCGCGCGAAGCTGAGAAAGTCGCCCCCATCGGCCACCAGCACCGCGTCGCGCGCCATGTGCGCCTGCAGCGTCGCGAGCAGGCGGTTCGGATGCATTCGGCCTTGTGCATCCGGTGCCGCGTCGCGCATCGACTGCCGCAGTTGTTCGACCCGTTCCAGATGCCTCTTGCGCACTGCCGCGGCCCAACCGCGATCGACCGCCGAGGGCCTGTCGCCCGCCGCCGCCAGGATCGCCGCTAGCGCCGCTGCCGGTTGCGCGAACAACTCGACCGCACCGCGGCGATTGTCC
>JAKFXU010000176.1 GCA_021731215.1 Rhodoferax sp. | reverse complement strand
CTGCGCTACTCGCCTCCTCATTACGGCGTGGATACCAAAAGCCAAACAGCCTGATGACGCGCCATGGCGCGTCACTGTCCCTTTGGCTGTTTGGTCATCGCCCATTGAGGCAGGGCTGAGCAGCGCAGCGGCAAGAGGATCAGGGCGGGCGTTGTTTGAGCGAAGCGAGTTTAGCCCGACCCCTCTTGCCGCGAGCAGCGCAAGGCACCGCGAAGCGGCCCTGACGGTGGGCTCGCCTTTCTTTGCTTACTTTCTTTGGCGAAGCAAAGAAAGTGAGTGCGCTGTCGGGCGCATATCCCGACCCCCAGCCCCCGCAAAAAAATTTACTGCGCTGTCGGGCGCACAACCCGACCCGCAGCGCCCGCCCGCCGGGGCGAGACCCGGCTTGGCTGCGCGTTAATCAAACAACATAAAAGCCGCCGCATGTTGAAGCGCCTCCAGCAACTGCCCCGCGACAGCCGCGACACCCTGTTCCTGCTGCTCGTCATCGCCTGGGTAATCATGCCGCAGGTCGGTGTGCTGCCGCTCTGGTGCAGCGCACTGGCCGCCGGCGTGTTGTTGTGGCGCGGCTGGCTGGCCCTCACCGTGCGGCCGCTACCGTCGCGCTGGTGGCTGCTGGGCTTGCTGGTGCTGACCGTGGCGGCCACCCTGTTCACCCACAAGACCCTGCTCGGGCGCGATGCCGGGGTCACCCTGCTGGTGCTGTTGCTGACCTTGAAGACGCTGGAACTGCGCGCCCGGCGCGATGCCTTCGTGGTGTTTTTTCTCAGCTTCTTCACGATGCTGACCAACTTCTTCTTCTCGCAATCGCTGCTCACCGCCGCCGCCATGCTGCTCGCGCTGCTGGGCTTGCTGACCGCGCTGGTCAATGCCCACATGCCGGTCGGCAAACCACCCTTGCTGGAGGCCGCCAAAACCGCCGGTTGGATGACGCTGCTGGGGGCGCCGATCATGGTCGTGCTGTTCGTCCTGTTTCCCCGGCTGGCGCCGCTGTGGGGCATCCCCGGCGACGCCATGAGCGGGCGCAGCGGCTTGTCCGCCACCATGCAGGTCGGCAACATCGCCCGCCTGGCGCTGGACGACAGCATCGCCATGCGCGTGCGCTTTGACGGCGCTGCGCCGGCGCAGTCCGAGCTGTATTTTCGCGGCCCGGTGCTGTCGAGCTTCAACGGGCGCGAGTGGCAGCCCCTGCGCTCCGGTTTTCCGGCCCGCATGCGCGTGCCGGCCAATCTGCAGGTGCGGGGGCCGCCGGTCGACTACCAGGTGACGCTCGAACCCAACCAGCAACCCTGGCTGCTGCTGCTCGACGCCGCCCCGACGCCACCGGCCGTGAGCGGCTTTGAGGTCAGCCTGACGCCCGAGCTGCAATGGCGCACCGAGCGCCCGATTACCGACCTGCTGCGCTACAGCGCCCGCAGCTACGTCGACTTCTCGCATGGCCCGCCACGCCAGATCGCCGCCCTGCAAGACTATCTGGCGCTGCCCGCCGGCTTCAACCCGCGCACCTTGCAACTGGCCGCCGAGCTGCGCCGCGAGCCACAGCTCAGCGGCGCCGACGGCGCGCAACTGGTGGCCGCCGTGCTGGAGCGCCTGCGCAGCGGCGGCTACCGCTACACGCTGGAGCCCGGCCTGTACGGCCAGCACAGCGCGGACGAATTCTGGTTTGACCGCAGGGAAGGTTTTTGCGAACACATCGCGTCGAGCTTCGTCATTCTGATGCGCGCGCTCGATGTGCCGGCGCGCATCGTGACCGGCTACCAGGGCGGCGAGCGCAACCCGGTGGACGGCTTCCTGGTGGTGCGCCAGCGCGACGCCCACGCCTGGACCGAGGTCTGGCTGGCCGGGCGCGGCTGGGTGCGGGTCGATCCCACCGCGGCCGTGGCACCGGCTCGCATCGGCGCGCTGCAACGCCTGCAGGCACCGCGCGGCGTGATTGCCGAGGCCCTGCTGGGCAATGTCAACCCCGCCCTCGCGCTGCGCCTGCGCGCCGTCTGGGACGCCGTCAACAACAGTTGGAACCAGTGGATCCTGAACTACACGCAAAGCAAACAACTCAATTTACTCAAGCACCTCGGCTTCGAGTCGCCCAGTTGGGAAGACCTGATTTACCTGCTGATCGGCATTGTGGTGCTGGCCAGCCTGGGCGGCGCGGCCTGGACTGTGTGGGAGCGCCGCCGCCAGGACCCCTGGCTGCGCCTGCTGGCGACGGCGGTGGCACGGCTGCAAAAAGCGGGGGTCACGCTGGCGCCCCACAGCCCGCCACGCGCCGTGGCCGAGCAAGTGGCCCGGCAGATCGACGCTGCCAATCCCTTGCTGGCGCCGCTGCGCGACTGGTTGCTGCGCCTGGAAGCCCAGCGCTACGCGCCGCCCGGCAGCCAGCGCAGCGGCCTCGCTACACTGCAACGCGAACTCAAACAATTGATCTGGCCCAAGTGACTTCCAAGTTTCCCTTCCTGCTGACGTTTTTGATAGCGTCTTGCGCACTGTCCACAGCGGCCCAGACCAGCAAAAGCCTCAAGGAAAAAACCGGGGTGGCTGGCCACGCCCCGCTTTCCGCCCGGGCCGGCCCGGCCTACGCCGAACGCGAAGACGTGATGCGCGCCGCCGCTGACATCGCGGCGCGGCGCGATCTGGACCTTGAGTGGGTCCGCCAGGCGATCGGACAGGCCCGTTATTCTGCGCAGGTGGCCAAATTGATTCAACCGCCACCGGTGGGTACGGCCAAAAACTGGCGCCTCTACCGCAGCCGCTTCATCGACCCGATTCGGATCAAGGCCGGCGTCAAATTCTGGCAAGAAAACCGTGCCTCGCTGGCGCGCGCCGAAAAGGAAACCGGCGTGCCGGCCGAAATCATCGTCGGCGTCATCGGCGTGGAAACCATTTACGGCCAGCAAATGGGCAGCTTCCGGGTGCTCGACGCCCTGGCCACACTGGCCTTTGATTTTCCGGCCAAGCACCCGCGCGCGCTGGAGCGCAGTGCGTTTTTCAAAGCGGAGCTTGAGCAGTTTTTAAGCCTGACCCACCGCAGCAGTATTGACCCGCTTGGCCTGCGTGGCAGTTTTGCCGGGGCCATGGGCATGCCCCAGTTCATGCCCTCAAGCTGGATCAAGTACGCGCTTGATTTTGACGGCGATGGCAAGGTCGATCTGTTCACCAGCCCGGTCGATGTGATTGGCTCGGTGGCCTACTATTTCAAGGCCTTCAACTGGCAGCCCGGTATGCCGACCCATTACCCGGTCGGCTTCGATGCTGCCAAGCTCGACCTCGACGCGCTGCTGGCGCCCGACATCCTGCCGACCTTCAGCGTCGCCAGCTTTGTGGCCAGAGGTGCTGTTCTGGACGGGGTGGCGCGGCAACACCCAGGCCCGCTGGCGCTGGTCGAATTGCAAAACGGCGACTCGCCCCCGAGCTATGTGGCGGGCACCGACAACTTCTACGCCATCACGCGCTACAACTGGAGCAGCTACTACGCATTGGCGGTGATTGAGTTGGGGCAGGAAGTGGCAGCGGCGCTGAACAAATAACAACGATTGACCAGGCCGCGCCTCCTTGGCTTAGGTGGCCGCTGTGTACTCCAGCACCCGCAACCCGGCCAGCTTGCGAAAATCCTTGACGTTGCGCGTGAGCACGGCGTGGCCATGGCGCAGCGCCGACGCCCCGATCAGCGCGTCGTGGGCGCCAATGGTCTCATGGTTGGGCAGTTGCGCCAGCAGTTGTGCATGCACCCTGGCGGTCTCCAGATCAATGGGCAATGCCGGCAGGGCAGCCAACAGACTCTCCACAAAGGCCGTTCGTCGGGCCCGCACACCAGGGTCTTGCGCGCGGTGCACGCCGACCAATAATTCGGAGGCGGTAATGGTGCTGATGTAGGCCATGCCTTCATCCTGAAAACGCCCCAAATCCAGGGCCACCTTGCCCCGATCCGCCAGAATCAGCACATCGGTATCGATCAAGAGGCCCATGCATCGCCTTCTGACTGCAACCTGCCCACCACGGCTGCGACATCACTTTCAAATTGCGCCGCGTCCTGTGCGCCCAACCGGGGCAGTGAGGCAAACAGGCGATCCAGTTGCGCAATGGGAAAGCCCCCGGCGGGGCTGGGTGGGGATATGCACGCAATGACGTCGCTGCCACGGGTCACATCCAGCGTGACGCCCTGGTAGCGAACCCGGTTTAAGAACTCAGAAAAATTGCGTGCCAGCGTAGTGGCGCTGACGACTTGGTGTGACATGGCGTTAATCTGAAAATATGATTCTCAGATTTTACTTCAACCAAACCACCTGGCCCAAGGCACTACCTGCTCTTCCCCACAAAAATTGAATCAGGCCCCACTGCCTGCTGAGCCCGGTCTCACTACAAATGCGGCTTGAGTTTGTGGGTGCGGATGTAGTTGATCAGTTGCGCCAGTTCGGCCTTGCCCTCGTCGGTGGCAAAGTACATCGTGCCTTCAACCTAGAAACCGCAGTTGAACGTGCCCGAGTGGGCCGTCATGGGGTGCTCTGGCAAGGCGCGACGACGCTGCGGGTACTGCCCGCAAGGAGGAGCAACGCCGCCAGAGCGCGCCAGGGCGGCTCAATCGGGCACGTAGCGCTGTCACCCAAAAGGTGAACTCGTGCGTGGGTACAGAAGTGAGTGTTCATGCGGCCTTGCAAGCGGAAATGAGCGGTCAACTGCGGTTTCTAGGTTCAATGGCCTTGCTGCTGAGCTCGCGCAACCGGGTGCCGGGCGCGTGTGCCGGTACCTCCATCAGCGTCAGGAAATCCATGGGTGTAGCGCCATCCGTGCGTTGAAGCCATCAATCGTTGCGGCACCTCAGCACCGCAATCGTCATCGCCTGTCAGCCGGCTGTGTTTCTGACAAGGTGATCAAGCGTTCCAACGACTCAATCCGCATTCAGCAACTCCCAGCGGAGTGTATCTGGTGGCGCCGCGCAAAATCCGCAGTGTTCCTTGTGTGCTGGAGAGTGCACGGTGGTCATGATTCTATTGCCTGCAAACCGTCGTCTGCGTCAGGTGTGGTAAGGCGGCGAATGGTCAGGGCGCAGCGCTGGTCGATCAGTGTCACGATCTGCCCCAGAATGGCGTGGCCGTTACCTTCGGCCTCAAAGGTCGCCAAGGTGGCGTGCGCCCGCTCTGGCAGGCGTTTGGCAATTTCCAGGAGGCGCTTTTTTACCTGCGCGGGCGACAGGGCGGCGTCAACCGCGAACTGCGCCCAATGCCGCGCTTGCACCTCAGAAAATTTGTACTTGCTGCCGATCTTCATGGCCATCTTGTCGGTCAGGGTCGGGTAGACCGCCGTGGACAGTGCATCGTACAGCGGGGCCAGAACGGCCCCTCGTGGCGAGTAAAGCAGCGAGAAGTTTTTGCCATGGGCGTCGTGATTGCCGATGAGGGCGTTGAACACCACGAAGTCCAGCAGTTTGATGATGTGCGGTGCGCTGGGGCGGGTGGCGCGGCGCAGCAGCTCAAAGGCTTGCGCCAGAGTCGGGCCGCCTTCGCTTTGGTACTTGGTTTCAGGCGCGACACCCAGGGCCTGGCAGAAGTCTTCCTGATGCAGTCTCTGGCTTTGAGTGCCGGGTTGGCGGTCGTAGCGCGCCACCAGCAGGTAGTGGCGCTCAGCCACCCGATGGATTTTGGTGTTGGCGACATCGAGTTTCAGGGCACCCGCCAAGGCCATGCAGAAGCCTTCGTTGAAGACGCTGCCTTCAACGCCGGCAATCGGCGGTTTGAGAATATGGGAGCTGGGCGAGCCGAACAGTGGCAGGCCAACGCGGTCGCCGTCAGCGACAACCGGCAACTTGTCTTGCGCACCCGCCAACGAGAGGCGCAAGCCTTCGTCGCCAGCGAGCATCGGGCGCAGGGGAATTTCATCAAGCACGTGCAGCAATTGCGCCTCATCGAGCCAGCGCACGGCGTTGGGGGTTTCGGGCGCCTGCGGCGTCTGGCCAGGCTCCAGCAAGGTGACGGCACCGGCACACTCGCCACCAATGCTGTCGAGCAAGGCATAGTCGTTTTGACGCGAGACATGCAGGGTCTGGGCAATCAATTTGCGTTTGGCGCCTTCGGGCAAGAGCCCGGCAAAGAAGGGCCGGGTGGCGCGCTCACTAAAGGGCTCGGCTCTGAGGGGGAGTGATTGAGACAGCGGGGTGTTACCCAGACTGGCGGCGCCCTTGGTCAGCCAATCGGCGGCGTAGGCAAAACTCAATCGGCCATCAATCTGCGCGAGTGTGCCAATGTGCGCGCCCAACAACCAGACTTCGAGCTGGCGGGCCATGTCAGGTCGCCTCGCTGCGGTTGGGCGCGGTCGCCAGGCCGTCGACAGCCAAGGTGCCACCGAGCGCGTGCAACACCCGCAGGATGGTTTCCAGGCGCAGGGTGGGTTTGCCGGCTTCGAGCTCGACAATGAAGCGCACCCCCACGCCAGCCGCCAGTGCCAGTTGCGGTTGGGTCAGGCCGAGCTGCTTGCGGGCGGTGCGCGCGGCATGGCCCAGTGCGGCGGGGTTGTCGATCAGAGTGGTCAAGTAAACTTCCTGTTCGGGAAATTATCAGTCATCATGCAGCCATTTACAAGATGAATTTCCTGATCGGTAAATTTCAACAGAAAACATGACAGACCCCATTGCACCCGCACCATCTGTCCGGCGCGAATGGCAGCGAGCAGCTCGGTCTTGAATTTGCCCACAAAGGCATCGACTTCAGCTTAAGTTTCAAGGTAGGCGTAGATACTTGGTGCGCGGGCTTGCCGCCGCTGCCTGACTCAGGACCGAATCTGCGGCACTCCTTACGGCACACGATGGTGCCAATAGCGTAGCGCCTGCTGCCGCTGGCATTGGACCTCCTGCGGCCGGGCCGACCGCCAGGTGGCGGCACCACAGCGGGGCGAATCAACCACACGAATACCGCGTTCGGCATAACGGAGCAAGACGGACTCGGCCGGGTGGCCAAAGCGGTTGCGGTAACCGGCCTGCACCAGCGCAATGCGCGGCTGCACGGCGTCCAGAAAAGCGGCGCTGCTGGAGGTCTTGCTGCCGTGGTGCGGCACCAGCAACAGATCTGACTTGAGATTGACCCCCTGTGCCACCAACTGCGCCTCCTGGGCCTTTTCGATATCGCCCGTGAGCAGGGCCGACTGGGTGCCGTTGGCAATACGCAGGGTGCAGCTCAGGGCGTTGGGCTTGCCGGGCTTGTCGTAGTCGCCGGCCTGCGGGTGCAGCAGCTCGAAATCAACACCGTCCCAGCGCCAGCGCTGCCCCGCCACGCAGCGCGTGGCCTGCCGCACGGCCTGTAATTCATGCCCCTCTTCAATCGAACTTCGCAACTCCGCCTGGGGCTGCATTTGCAGCACCGCCCGCGCGCCACCGACATGATCGCTGTCGCGGTGACTGAGCATCAGCATGTCCACCGAGCTACCCTGCGCGCGCAGCAGCGGCACCAGCACGCGGCTGCCGGCATCGCTCTCAAGGCCAAAGCGCGGCCCGGCGTCATACAGCAGGGTATGCTTGGCGGTGCGCACGATGACGGCGTTGCCCTGTCCAACGTCGGCGGCCAGCAGTTCAAACTGACCCGCCAGCGGGCGCGGCGCCTGCCACAGCAGCACCGGCAGCAGCAAGGGCAGACCGAGCAGGCGCAGGCTCCAGGGCAGTCGCAGCGCCAGCAGCACGCCGCCAAGCAGGCCAGCCAAGCCGGCCCATAAAGGCGCCTGCGCGATCCAGAGCGTGGCAAATGGCAGTGCCGCCAGCAACTGCAGGTAGGCGAGCAGGGCCGCAATGGCCCAGGCCGCCACGTCCCACAGCGGTGCCAGCACC
>JAKFXU010000177.1 GCA_021731215.1 Rhodoferax sp. | reverse complement strand
GAGAGGGCCCAAGTCCATGGCGGGGCGGGGCTGGGTCCCAAACTGCAAACCCTGTTCACCCGTGTTCTGACGCCGCTGCTGGACAGCGCGCGCAAACGCTGGCTGCTGCTGGCGGGTATTCTGGTGGCGATCATGCTGTCGGTCGGACTGACGCTGGTGCAATCGGTGGTGCTGAAGATGCTGCCCTTTGACAACAAGAGCGAGTTTCAGGTGGTGGTGGAAATGCCGGCCGGCACGCCGCTGGAAAACACGGCCGCCACGCTGCACGAGCTGGGCGCTTTTCTGGCGCAACAACCTGAAGTGCTGAACCTGCAGGCCTACGCTGGCACCGCCTCACCGATCACCTTCAATGGTCTGGTGCGCCAGTACTATTTGCGCGCCGAGGCGGAGCAGGGCGACCTGCAGGTCAATCTGGTGGACAAGCAGCATCGCAGCGACCAAAGCCACGCGATCGCCCAGCGCCTGCGCCCGGAGCTGGAACAGATTGGCCTGCGCCACGGCGCGCGGGTCAAAGTGGTCGAGGTGCCGCCCGGTCCGCCGGTGATGTCGCCGCTGGTGGCCGAGGTTTACGGTCCCGACGAAGCCGGGCGCCAGCAACTGGCGAGCCGTATTGCCGCGGCCTTTGCCGCCACGCCCGACATCGTCGGCGTCGACACGTCGCTCAAGGAAGACGCGCCACAGGCCTACCTGCGCGTGCGCCGCCAGCGCGCCGAGTCCCTGGGCATTCCGGTGGCCGTGGTGGCGCAGACCGCCGCCATGGCCCTGTCGGGCAGCGACGCGGCCTACCTGCACGATGGTCAAAGCAAATACCCGGTGCCGGTGCGCCTGCAGTTGCCGCGCGAAGCCCAGGTCGGGCTCGACGCCCTGCTGGCGATGCCGCTGCGCGCCGCCAACGGCCAGATGGTGCCCTTGTCGGAGCTGGTCCAGGTCGAGCGCGGCGTCATCGACAAACCGCTGTTCACCAAGGACCTGCAGGGCGTGAGCTATGTGTTCGGCGACATGGCCGGCACGCTCGACTCCCCTTTGTACGGCCTCTTTGCCATCCGCAGCCAGCTCGCCAACGCGGCCCTGCCGGGCGCCGGCGAACTCGGTGAGTACTGGATTCGCCAGCCCAGCGAGCACTACCGCCAGTACGCCCTCAAGTGGGATGGCGAATGGCAGATCACCTATGAGACCTTCCGCGACATGGGCGCCGCCTATGGCGTCGGCCTGATCCTGATTTACCTGCTGGTGGTGGCGCAATTTCGCAGCTACCTGACGCCGCTGGTGATCATGGCCCCGATTCCGCTCACCATCATCGGTGTCATGCCGGGCCACGCCCTGATGGACGCGCAATTCACCGCCACCTCCATGATCGGCATGATTGCGCTGGCCGGCATCATCGTGCGCAACTCGATTTTGCTGGTGGACTTCATCGAGCTGCAGATCGACCAGGGCATGGCGTTCAAGGACGCCGTGGTGCAGTCAGCGGCGGTGCGGGCGCAGCCGATTGCGCTGACCGGACTGGCGGCCATGATAGGCGCCTTCTTTATCCTGGACGACCCGATCTTCAATGGGCTTGCCGTCACGCTGATTTTTGGCATTTTGGTGTCGACCCTGCTGACGCTGGTAGTGATACCGGTGCTCTATTACGCGCTGTTTCGGCGTCGCCATGAAGACCGTGCGGGCACGCCCGCCATTGCGAGCGCGCCCCTTGAACCTGATCACGCTTAGCTCGCCCGATTTTCCCATTGCCTTTTTTATTAACTTCAGGAGTATCCCCATGACTGTGCAACGTTACATTGTCGTTATTGCCGGCTTTTTCATCATGCTTTCGCTCGCGCTGGGCGTCCAGGGCAGTCCGCTTTTCGTCAGTCAATGGGCGCTGGCCTTCACCGCTTTTGTCGGCGTCAATTTATTTCAATCCGGCATCACCAACTGGTGCCTGATGGGAACCATTTTGAGAAAACTGGGCGTGCCAGACTCAAAAGTCGGCTGTGCCCGCTGAGATTCGAAGCAAGCGGCATTCTTTAACCCATTGCAGGAGGCGCCATGAGTGAGAGCAAGGTCCAGGTCCAGTTGCACCAGAAGCAGGATTATCAGTTCGACATTCATTTCGGCGGTGCAGCGCCCGTCGTCATGGCTGACGAGCCCGCGCCGCTGGGCGCCGGGCAAGGCCCCTCGCCGGTGCAACTGCTGGCCGCCGCAGTCGGCAGTTGCCTGTCGGATTCCCTGCTGTTTGCCTTGCGCAAATTCAAGCAGGCGCCCGAACCGATTCGTTGCGATGTCGACGCCGAGGTCGGTCGCAATGCCCAGGGGCGGCTGCGCGTGCTGGGCATCCGGGCCGTTCTGACGTTGGGGGTGCCGGCCGCGTCGCTCGAACACCTGCCACGCGTGCTGGATCAATTTGAGGGCTACTGCACGGTGACGCAAAGCGTTGGGCAGGGTATTGCGATCACGGTGGAAGTGGTCGATGCCCTTGGCGTGCGCTTGAAATGACTGGTTCCAAAAATTTATCCACGTCGCGAGGTTTTCCATGACAACCCCCACTTCAGCGCCGCACGCGGTCACGGTAATTGGCGCCGGCTTTGGCGCACTGGCGGTGGTGCGGGAGTTGCGCCGCCGTGACGCCACGCTTGACATCACGCTGATTGCACCACGTGCCGAGCTTCATTATTTGCCCGGCATCATCTGGATTCCCAGTGGCCTGCGCACGCGTGAGCAACTGGTGGTTCCATTGGCCAATTTCTTTCGCCGCATGCGCGTCAAGCATGTGGTGGGCGAAGTCACCGGCGTGCGCGCGGGCGGCCGCCTGGTCGACATCAGCAGCGACGGCAGCGTCAGCGAGGTCCGCAATGACGCACTGGTGATCGCCTCGGGCGGCCGCTTCATCAAGAAACTGCCTGGCATTGAGCACGCCATCACCCCGTGCGAAGGTATTGCCGCGGCGGAGCGCATCCGGGACCGGCTTAAGCAGATGCAGGGCGGCACCATTGCCTGCGGCTTTGCCGGCAACCCCAATGAACCCAATGCGATGCGGGGCGGGCCCATGTTCGAGTTTCTGTTTGGCATTGACGAGCAGCTCAAACGTGAAGGTCGGCGCGACCAGTTTGAGCTGGTGTTTTTCAGCCCGACAACTGAACCTGGCAACCGCCTCGGCCCCAAGGCGGTACGCCATTTGCTGGCCGAAATGGCGCGGCGCAATATCCGCACCCACCTGGGCCACAAACTCAAGAATTTTGAAGCCGACAAAATCATCACCGAAGGCGGCCCGGTCGCGGCCGACCTGATCCTGTTCATGCCGGGCCTGACCGGCAACCTGTGGTTTGACCAGACCGAGCTGGCGCGCTCACCCGGTGGCCTGCTCAAGGCCGACGCCCAATGTCGCGTCGAGGGCAGCGCGCATGTCTATGTGGTCGGCGATTCAGGCAGTTTTCCCGGACCGGACTGGATGCCCAAGCAAGCCCATATGGCCGAGCTACAGGCGGCAGCGGCGGCGGCCAATCTGCTGGCCGGTTTGCGCGGGCAGGCCATCAGCGCCAGCTTCAAGGTTGAATTGATCTGCATCATTGACGCTCTGGCGGCGGGCACGCTGGTCTGGCGCACGCCGCAGCGCAATATCGTTTTGCCGCCGTCGCGCCTGTTTCATTGGATCAAGCGCGCGTTCGAGCGCCTGCATTTGAGGCAATACCAATGACGCAACTGACCGACACGGCCGCCCGCACCGACGTCCTCAACCGCCTGCGTCGCGCCGAGGGCCAGATCCGGGGCGTGCAGCGCATGATCGAAGAGGGCGAAAGTTGCATCAAGATTGGGCAGCAATTTTCCGCCGTGCGCAAGGCGCTCGACAGCACCTATCTGCGCATGACGATGTGTTTCATGGAGCAGGAACTCGACGCCTGCCTGCAGCCCGACGATGCGCAGAAAGCTGGCCTGGATCTGATGCTCAAAGACATGGAAGCCTTGCTGGCGCGCATGGGTTGAGCGGTTTCTGAGCTGCCTATGCGGCAGTGGTAAATTCACTTTATATTGAAAAGCGTAAGCTACGAAAGTTACTCGTTTTTGTGTTCTCATATGTCTTACGCTTGTATAAGCAACGCTATGAAACCCTCCGCCCTCCTTCAACAGCACCGCATCCATATCCGCGAAGTTGCCAGCCGCTTTGCGGTAGCCAATCCGCGCGTGTTTGGCTCGGTGCTGCATGGTCAGGACGCCGAGGGCAGCGACCTGGACTTGCTGGTCGATACACTTCCGGGCACGACGCTGTTCGATCTGGGCGGCCTCCAGATTGAACTGGAAGAACTGCTGGGAATCCCGGTGGACCTGCTGACGCCGGGCGATTTGCCCAGGAAGTTCCGGGACCAGGTGCTGGCGGAAGCGCGCCCCGTATGAGTACCCATCATCTGGCCGACTACCTGGATCACATGCTTGAAGCGGCGCAGCAGGCGTGCATTTACGTGGAGGGACTGGACAAGGCGGATTTCCTGGAAGACCGCCGTACCCAACAGGCGGTTATCCTGAACCTTGTCATCCTGGGCGAAGCCGTGACGAAACTGCTCAGCCAGTACGAGCCATTCGCCGCACGCTACCCGCAGGTGCCGTGGCGCAGCATGAAGGGCATGCGCAACCGCCTCGCCCATGGCTATTTCGACATCGACCTTGAGGTGGTGTGGGACACCGTGCAGATGGCCCTGCCTGGGTTGCTGGCGCAGTTGCCTGCGATCCGGGATGCGGCGATTGCACCCAACGACAACCACGATTCTGGCGGGTAGTCCTATCACTTGCACTTTGTGAACCCCAGCGCTGGATCTACGGCCAGGAGCTGACCTTTGACCGTTCGGATGAAAAAGATGGCTTGCCCGTTCAGGGCCGTGGACCGGCTGCTGCTGCCGTCAAGTGAAGCGCCGCATGGCCATCGATACCGAGTTTATTGAGCTCACTGGCCCGATTGCCACCATTCGGGCTCATGCTGGCGCTGAAATTGTTCGAGGTCGGCCGCTTGAGTTCCGGCAAGGCCGGACAACTTTGCGGCATGGGGCGAGTGGAATTTCTGTTCGTGGCCGGGCGCGCTGGGGTGCCCGTGGTGGCTCTGGATGACGATGAGTTGAGCGCTGATTGCTCCGAATGATTGATGTGCCGTCATCAATGCCGGGATTGTTGCGGCCTGCAATGCAGCGGGAGAGTAAAACGGCGAATCTGTTTAGGGATTGAGTGCTTCAGCGGATGATTCGTTGGTCAAAGTGGCCGACGCAATCACGCCTCCGCCCAGGCACACCTCGCCGTCGTACAGCACCGCTGATTGCCCCGGTGTCACGGCCCATTGGGGCGCGTCAAAGGTGAGGTTGAAGCTGGTGTCGGTTGCCGCGGCCAGCGTGCATGGCGCGTCAAGCTGGCGATAGCGGGTCTTGGCCGCCAGTTGACCGGCGACCGGGGCGCTGCCGGCGACCCAACTGGCGTCTTGCGCCGTCAACGCGCAGGACTGCAGCCACGGGTGCGCATGCCCCTGCACCACCCACAGCGTGTTTTTTTCCAGCTCCTTGCGCGCCACGAACCAGGGCGCGTGCTCGCCGCCGCCTTTTTGCGCGCCTCTGGCCTTGAGACCGCCAATGCCCAGGCCCTGGCGCTGGCCCAGGGTGTAGAAGCTCAGGCCCACGTGCTGGCCAATGGTGCGGCCTTTTTCGTCCTTGATCGGCCCGGGTTCGCGCGCGATGTAGCGGTTCAAAAAGTCCCGGAACGGCCGCTCGCCAATAAAGCAGATGCCGGTCGAGTCCTTCTTCTTGGCATTGGGCAGGCCGATCTCCAGGGCAATGCGGCGCACCTCGGTCTTGTGCAGCTCGCCCACCGGGAACAACGTTTTGGAGAGCTGCACCTGATTGAGCCGGTGCAAAAAATAGCTCTGGTCCTTGGACGGATCCAGGCCCTTGAGCAATTGGTGCTGGCCGGTGGCGGCGTTGAGCCGAACCCGCGCGTAATGGCCGGTGGCGATTTTTTCGGCCCCGAGCCGCAGTGCATGGTCCAGAAAGGCCTTGAACTTGATCTCGGCATTGCACAGGATGTCGGGGTTGGGTGTGCGCCCGGCCTGGTACTCGCGCAAAAATTCGGCGAACACCCGGTCCTTGTATTCGGCGGCAAAATTGACGTGCTCGATCTCGATGCCCAGCACGTCGGCCACCGCGGCGGCATCGACAAAATCGATGTTCGAAGAGCAATACTCGGAGTCGTCGTCATCCTCCCAGTTCTTCATGAAGATGCCGATCACCTCATAACCCTGCTGTTTCAACAGCCAGGCCGTGACTGCGGAATCCACGCCACCGCTCAAACCGACCACCACGCGCTGCCCCATGTGCTGCTTGTCCATAAATGAAGGATTATTCCGGCTGTGACCGGTTCCCATTCGCTACCTTGGGGTCGGTGTATAAAAAATCCAGCGGATAACGCTGACCCGCCAGGTAGTCGTCCATGCAGCGCACCAGCAGCGGGCTGCGGTGGCGCTCGGCGCTGGCGTAAATCTCGGTGGGCGTCAGCCACAGCGTGCGCACAATGCCGCGGTCGAGTTGGCGGCCGAGCTGCACCGCACCGAGTTCGCCGCAAAAGGCGAAGCGCAAATAGGTAATGTCGGGATCACTCTCGGTGTCGCGCGCGGGACGCTGCTGGCGCGACAGATAGACACCGACCAAGCCGGTGGGACGGAAGCTGCGCGTGGTTTCTTCCAGCGCCTCGCGGGCGCAGCCGTCAACCAGGCTTTCGCCCGGGTCCAGGTGCCCGGCCGGGTTATTGAGCCGCAGGCCCGCGGGCGTGTGCTCTTCCACCAGCAGGAATTTACCGCTCTGTTCAATAATCGCCGCCACCGTGACGCTGGGTTTCCATCGTGTGTCCATGCCCGATTATGCGCAGGTCAAGCACCGACAAAATCACCGCCAAGCCGGGTTAGCTCGGTCCAGGAGCGCCCCTAAAACTGATGTAAGCTTACGGACAGATACAACTTTAACCAAACCAGGAGTCGCCCCATGCAGACTGGCGTAAGTACTGACATCAAAGCAGGAGAGGCCGGCGCGGTTGTCCCCGTGACCGACCCTTCTTGCGCCAGCGAGACCGCCCGAACCGGGCAGCGCATTGGTGTGCCGCGCGAGGTATTCCCGGGCGAGAAGCGCGTGGCGACGGTGCCCGAGGTGGTGGAAAAGCTGATCAAGCTGGGCTTCACGGTGGCGGTCGAGAGCGGCGCCGGCGCTGCCGCCAATTGCAGTGACGACAGCTACCGCGCCGCCGGCGCGCAGATCATTGACGACGCCGTCAGCCTGTGGGCCTCGTCCGACATCGTGTTCAAGGTGCGCGGCCCAGCGAGCGAGGAAGTCGGCCTCATGAAGCAAGGCGGCACCCTGGTGAGCTTCATCTGGCCGGCGCAAAACCCCGAGTTGATGCAGCAGTTGGCGGCCCGCCAGGCGACCGTGCTGGCCATCGATTCGCTGCCGCGGCAGCTGAGCCGAGCCCAGAAGATGGACGCCCTGACGTCCCAGGCCAGCGTCGCCGGCTACCGCGCCGTGATCGAGGCCGCCAACGCCTTCGGCCGCTTCTTCAACGGCCAGATCACGGCGGCCGGCAAGGTGCCGCCGGCCAAGGTCTTCATCGCCGGCGCCGGCGTCGCCGGCCTGGCGGCGATCGGCACTGCTGCCGGCCTGGGCGCCATCGTGCGCGCCAACGACACCCGCGCCGAAGTGGCCGACCAGGTGGTGTCGCTGGGCGGCGAATTCGTCAAGGTCGATTACGAGGAAGAAGGTTCCGGCGGCGGCGGCTATGCCAAGGTCATGAGCGAGGGCTTCCTGCAGGCCCAGCGCGAGATGTACGCCAAGCAGGCGCGGGAGGTGGACATCAT